>CBHWAL010000099.1:0-11086 GCA_966111495.1 uncultured Achromobacter sp.
CGCGCGCGCGCCCCCCGGGCCGGCTCCCCGCCGGCCCGCAGCCTGACCGCGCTGGTCGGGGCGTGCTCCACCCCCTCATTCATTCGCGAGAACACTATGTCCAAACAATTTGACGTCGTCGTGATCGGCGCAGGCCCCGGCGGCTACATCGCCGCCATCCGCGCCGCGCAACTCGGCATGTCGGTCGCTTGCATCGACGCCTGGCAGAATGGCCAAGGCGGCCCGGCCCCCGGCGGCACCTGCACCAACGTCGGCTGCATTCCGTCCAAGGCGCTGCTGCAATCGTCCGAACACTTTGAACAAGCCAACCACCACTTCGCCGAGCACGGCATCGAAGTCAAGGGCGTCAGCCTGAAGCTCGACACGCTGATTGGCCGCAAGAACACGGTGGTCAAGCAGAACAACGACGGCATCCTGTACCTGTTCAAGAAGAACAAGGTCACGTTCTTCCATGGCAAGGGCGCGTTCAGCGGCCAAGTGGAAGGCGGCTGGGCCATCAAGGTCACCGGCACCGCCGAGGAAGACCTGGTTGCCAAGCACGTCGTGGTCGCCACCGGCTCGTCGGCGCGTGAACTGCCCGGCCTACCGTTCGACGAAAAGGTCGTGCTGTCCAACGACGGCGCGCTGAACATCGGCGCCGTGCCCAAGTCGCTGGGCGTCATCGGCGCCGGCGTGATCGGTCTGGAAATGGGCAGCGTGTGGCGCCGCCTGGGTTCCGAAGTCACGATCCTGGAAGCGATGCCGGAATTCCTGGCCGCCGCCGACGGGCAAGTGGCCAAGGAAGCCCTCAAGGCTTTCACCAAGCAAGGCCTGAACATCCAGATGGGCGTCAAGATCGGTGAGATCAAGGCGACCGCCAAGTCGGTGACCGTGCCTTACGTCGACGCCAAGGGCGCCGAGCAGAAGCTGGTCGTGGACAAGCTGATCGTCTCGATCGGCCGCGTGCCCTACACCGGCGGCCTGAACGCCGACGCCGTGGGTCTGAAGCTGGACGAGCGCGGCTTTGTGGCCGTCGACGGCGACTGCAAGACCAACCTGCCGAACGTCTGGGCAGTGGGCGACGTGGTGCGCGGCCCGATGCTGGCGCACAAGGCTGAAGAAGAAGGCGTGGCGGTTGCCGAGCGCATCGCCGGCCAGCACGGCCACGTCAACTTCGACACCGTGCCGTGGGTCATCTACACCTCGCCGGAAATCGCCTGGGTCGGCAAGACCGAGCAGCAGCTCAAGGCTGAAGGCCGCGAGTACAAGGCAGGCAGCTTCCCGTTCCTGGCCAACGGCCGCGCCCGCGCGCTGGGTGACACCACCGGCTTTGCCAAGGTGATCGCCGACGCCAAGACCGACGAAGTCCTGGGCGTGCACATCGTGGGCCCGATGGCCTCGGAACTGATCTCGGAAGCCGTGACCATCATGGAATTCCGCGGCGCCGCCGAAGACATCGCCCGCATCTGCCACGCGCACCCGACCCTGTCGGAAGCCGTGAAGGAAGCCGCTCTGGCCGTGGACAAGCGCGCGCTGAACTTCTAAGCCGCGTCTGACTTCTGCAAGACCGGGGGCGGGTTCCAGGACCCGCCCTTTTCTTTATCCCCTTCAGCCTGATCCGGTTCCCCTATGAACGTCAGCGACTACTACGAACACGCATTGGCCGAACGCGGCTACAAGCCCGACGACGCGCAGAAAAAGGCGATCGACCGCTTGCAGCGCTATTACGACGAATGGGTCAGGTTCAAGTCGATGCGCTCGAACGCGCTGAAAAAGCTGCTGAACCGTCCCGATGTGCCGCGAGGCGTGTATCTGTGGGGCGGCGTGGGCCGCGGCAAGAGCTTCCTGATGGACGCCTTCTATGCCACCGTGCCCGTCGTGCGCAAGACGCGCCTGCACTTTCACGAATTCATGCGCGGCGTGCACCGCGAATTGGAAGAAGTGAAGGGCATGCAGGATCCGCTGGACGAGGTCGCCAAGCGCGTGGCCAAGCGTTACCGGCTGATCTGCTTTGATGAATTCCACGTGTCCGACGTGGCGGACGCGATGATTCTTCACCGCCTGCTGCTCAAGCTGTTCGAATACGGCACGTCCTTTGTGATGACGTCGAACTACGAACCGTCCACGCTGTACACCGACGGCCTGCACCGCGACCGCGTGCTGCCCGCCATCGCGCTGATCCAGTCGCGCATGGACGTGATGAATGTGGACGCGGGCATCGACTACCGCCGCCGCTCACTGGAGCAGGTGCAGAGCTATCACACGCCGCTGGACGACAACGCGCAGAAGGCGCTGCAGTCGGCCTTCGATGCGCTGGCTGACACGCCGCCGCAGGACCCGGTGCTGCACATCGAGCACCGCGAGATCCGCGCGCTGGCGCTGGGCGGCTCGGTGGTGTGGTTCGATTTCGCCACGCTTTGCGGCGGTCCGCGCTCGCAGAACGACTACCTGGAACTGGCCAACCGCTTCCATGCCGTGATCCTGTCGGGCGTGCCGCGCATGGGCCCGCGCCAGGCATCCGAGGCGCGCCGCTTCACCTGGCTGATCGACGTGTTCTATGACCATCGCGTCAAGCTCATCATGTCGGCCGAGTGCGAGCCCGAAGAGATCTACACGGAAGGCGCGCTGGCCAACGAGTTCCACCGGACTGTGTCGCGCATCATGGAAATGCAGTCGCGCGAATACCTCGAATCCGAACGCCGTCTGGCCGTGACGTTGTAGTAAAGCCTCATCCGGTCCTCATTTCGAGGGCAGGGGGGCGCAATCATTGTTAATGCAAGTCATTATCAATTAAGATTTTGGGACTTTTGGTTCAGCGCCGCAGTCTCAATCCGTGTCTTCCACCTTGCTTTCCTCATCGGCCCCGTGCGTCGACGCCCAGGTCGCGCCCGTCGATGGCCTGTATCGCGATCATCGCCCGTGGCTGTTCGGGTGGCTGCGCCGCAAGCTGGGCTGCGAACATCGCGCGGAAGACCTGGCCCAGGACGTCTTTGTCCGGGTGATCCAGGGCCGCAAGCAGGTGCGCGCCAGCGAGGCGCGCGCGCTGCTCACCACCATTGCCAAGGGGCTGGTGGTGGATCATCAGCGCCATGCGGCGCTGGAACATGCGTATCTGGCCTATCTGGCCGCCGTTCCCGAATCCTATGCGCCGTCGCCCGAAGCGCAGGCCGAGCAACTGCAGGCGCTGATGCAGCTGGATCGCCTGCTGGACGGGCTGCCGCCCAAGGCCCGCGCGGCCTTTCTGCTGTCGCAGCTGGACGGCCTGACGTATCCCGAGATTGCCGAGCGCCTCGATGTGTCGCTGAGTTCGGTGCAGCAATACATGGTGCGCGCGATGTCCGCGTGCTATGCGGCCATCCATGCCTGACGCGGTCACCAACCCTTCTGTGAATGCCCGGCCCTCCGAGGCCGTCGTGCGCGAGGCCATCGCCTGGTGGGCGCGGCTGCAGTCCGGGATCGACGATGCGGCCGAGCGCGCGTCCTGTCACGCCTGGCTTGCCCAGGATCCCGCGCATCGCGTGGCGTGGGACCGGCTGCAGGACATCGGCCGCGATGCGCGCCGCGTGCCGGCGGCATTGGCCCATACCGCGCTGAATGCGCCCGCCTCGCGCGGCCGGCGTGCCGCGCTGCGCAGCCTGCTGGCCGGCGCGGGCATCGCTGTCACCGGGTGGGCGGGTTACCGTCACGCGCCGTGGCAACGGCTGGTTGCCGACTACAGCACCGTCGTGGGCGAGCGCCGTGCGCTGGCGCTGGCGGACGGGCTGCGCATCACGCTGAACAGCGATACCGCGGTGCGCGTGAACGTCAGCGGCAGTACGCGTGACATCGACCTTTTGCGTGGCGAGATGCTGGTGCAGGCCGAGCCGCGTCCCGGCGTCCAGGCGCTGCGCGTGGATACTGGCTACGGCGAGCTGCGGGCCGAGCGCGCGCGGTTTGATCTGCGGCGCACGGCAGAGGGTTCGCGCGTGGGCATATACGAAGGCAGCGTCGCGCTGCTGCGCCAGGGCGTGCTGACGCAACTGAGCGCTGGCGAGCGGCTTGCCTACGCCGACGATGGCGAGGCCCGCCGTGGCGCGTCGGACCCGGATCGCCTGGCATGGGTGGACGGCATGGTCGTGGCCAAGGAGTGGCGGCTGGACGATTTTGCCGAGTACCTGGCGCGCCAGCGGATGGGCGTGATCCGCGTCGACCCCGCGGTGGCGTCTTTGCGATTGTCGGGCGTGTTTCCGCTGGACGACGCCGAGCGCGCGCTCAAGGCGCTGGAACATACGCTGCCGATCGCGGTGACGCGCCGCACACAGTATTGGCTTCAGGTCGGACCCAGCGGCGCCTGAGTTACAAATTTTCTTGCCGGCGCATTGCAGGTTTTGCATCCCCGTACGGAAAGCAGAAAGAAACCACCGTACAGGGAGATGTTTGTGTCCGCTTCAATCCACCCCCGCCTGCGCGCACCGATGACCGCCGGCCGCAAGGCCGTGCTGGCCGCGACCTGCGCCGGGGCGCTGTTTGCCGGTGCGCCGGCGGCTTGGGCCCAGCCGGCGCCTGGCGCAGGCGCGCAGGCCACCGCCAACGGTCAGCGCAGCTACCAGATTTCTGCCGGGCCGCTGGCCGACGCGCTGACCCAGTTTGCGCGCAGCGCCGGGGTGGTGCTGTCGTTCGACCCGGCGCTGGTGCGCGGCCGGCAATCAGAAGGATTGAACGGTTCATATACGGTGGGCGCGGGCTTCTCGCGCATCCTCGCGGGCAGCGGCCTGCAGGCCCGTGCGCAGTCCGGCAATACCTGGACGCTGGCGCCCGCGCCGGTCTCCACGGGCGACACGCACACGCTCGCGCCGGTCACGGTGACGGGCATGTCGGATAGCGCCTTTGCGCCCACGGTCGGCTACGTGGCCACCGCCAGCGCCAGCGCCACCAAGACCGATATCCCGCTGATCGAGACGCCGCAGTCGGTATCCGTGGTCACGCGCGAGCAGATCACCGAGCAGGGCGCACAGACGCTGAACCAGGTCCTGCGCTACACGGCGGGCGTTGCCACCGAATCGCGCGGCGCCACGGCGACCCGGCTGGACCAGTTCAACGTGCGCGGGTTCTCGGCGTCCACATATCTTGACGGGCTGCGCGTTTTTGGCGGCCGCGATGCGCTGCCGCAGGTGGATGCCTTCCGCCTTGAGCGCGTGGACGTGCTGAAGGGGCCGGCGTCAGTGATGTACGGGCAGGGCGGCCCGGGCGGCGTGGTGAACCAGGTCAGCAAGCGCCCGCTGGAAGAGTCGCAGCGCGAAGTGGAACTGCAGGTCGGCAACTACGATTTCCGCCGCGCCAATTTCGACTTCGGCGGTCCCATCGACGAAGAGGGCATGTACCTGTATCGCCTGGTGGGCTCGGGCTATATGTCCGACGGCCAGGTGCAGGACACGAAGGAACGCCGCTACTTCGTGTCGCCGGCGTTCGCGTACAAGCCCAACGCGGATACCTCGCTGACCATCCTGACCAACTTCCAGCACGATCCCGACATGGGGTCGTACGGCGCCGTGCCGGGGATGCGCACGCTCTTGAGCGCGCCGGACGGCTTCCGCCTGCCCGCCAACTACTACGACGGCGACGCCAATTTCGAAAAGAGCGATCGCAAGAGCTATTCGCTGGGCTACATCCTGGACCATCGTTTCAACGACACCTTCAAGGCGTCGCAAAGCTTGCGCTGGACGCATTCGGACGCCAAGTACCGCAGCGTCTACGGCGCGATGACCAACTTCTACGGCTACACGGACCGCACGTACCTGTATCACCAGCGCGCCTCCATCGCGACGGACGTGGATGTCGGCGCGCTGACGATCGACAACAACCTGCAGGCGCGGTTCAACACGGGCAGGATCGGCCACAACGTGCTGGTGGGCTTCGACTATCAGCACGTCAAGACCGACACGCTGTCGGGCTTTGGCTCTGCGCCCGCGCTGTACGTGAAGAACCCCGACAACTTCCAGAACATTCCCGTGCCGGCGTTCTCCAGCGACGCGACCACCACGCAGTATCAGACGGGCGTGTACTTCCAGGACCAGATCAAGATCGACCGCCTGTCGTTCCTCTTGGGCGGGCGCTATGACTGGTCGCGCAACGTGGGTGAGACGACGGCAATCGCTTCCGGCCGTGTCACCCCGTCCAAGCTGAACGCCGAAGCCTTCTCGGGCCGGTTCGGCGCCATCTACAACTTCGACAACGGTGTCGCGCCGTACTTCAGCTATTCGGAATCCTTCGAGCCGCAGTCGGGCACGGGCTGGAACAACACGCCGTTCAAGCCGATCGAGGGCAAGCAATACGAAGTGGGCATCAAGTACCAGCCGCCGGGTTCTGCCACGCTGCTGACGTTCGCGGCGTTCGACATCCGCCGCGAAAACATGACGACCACCGATCCGGATCCGACGCACGTGTGCGGCACGGCCGGCGGCCGTTGCTCGATCCAGGCGGGCGAGCTGCGCACGCAGGGCATTGAACTCGAAGCCAAGACCGAGCCGATGCGCGGCCTGTCGCTGATTGCCGCGTACTCGGTCATGAACAACGAGTACACCAAGGCCTATCCGAATGCGGCGGGCTTCGACCTGACCGGCAAGACCCCGGCCGCGCTGCCGTCGCAGCAGGCGTCGGCGTGGGCGCGCTACCAGCTTCAGGAAGGGCCGCTGGCCGGCCTGGGCGTTGGCGGCGGCGTGCGCTATATCGGTTCGTCGTATGCCAACGAGGCGAACACGCTGAAGGTGCCGAAGGTCACGCTGGTGGACCTGATGCTGGACTACGACTTGGGCCGCGCCTCGCCCGCGCTCAAGGGTATGCAGGTCGCGCTGAACGTGCAGAACCTGTTCGACAAGGAGTACATCGCGTCGTGCTCCGGCGAATCGTGGTGCTGGTTCGGCTACCAGCGCTCCATCAAGGCCAGCTTGCGTTATCGCTGGTAAAGCAGGTCGGAAAGGCGGCTCCCAGGCGAGCCGCCTTTTCTTTTGGCCCGAGACTGCCGTTCCTGTCTTAACGAGAATCGTTATAATTCAGGCCTTATACAGGGAAAGGCGGATAAGCTCGGAAACCCCGTCCCACCCCCCGGGTCCGCCACGGGCCCGCAACCACTTAGAACTCCCGTGAAAGCTCCCGCAGCCGGCGCAGGCATGATGCGCTACAGAATGGCCGTTTTCTCTCGCGCGACGGCCGCCATCCTGGGCGGCTATGCCCTGGCTTCGGCGGCGGCTGCCTGTCTGGCGGTCTGGCTGCCCATGGGGCGCGCGGACGCCGTGACCGCGGCGCAGATGCTGTCCTTCGTGGTCTACGCCTGCGGCGTAATCTGGGTGTTCGCCACGCGCAACGCTTGGCGCGCCTGGGCCGGCATCCTGGGCCCCGCCGCGCTGTTGGGCGGATTGTTCCTGGCGCACCGGCTGGTGGCGGCATGAAGGCGGTCAAGCACAAGCATCCCGGCGAGGAGGGCCTGCGCCAGTCCATGTCGTGGCTGCACACGTGGGCCGGCCTGATCTTCGGCTGGGCGCTGTTTGCCATGTTTCTGACTGGCTCGCTGGCCTTCTTCCGGCCCGAGATCACGCGCTGGATGCAGCCCGAGATCCAGGTGCAGCCGGCGCCGGCGGTTCAGGCCGTCGCCACGGCGCAGCGCTATCTGGCGGAACACGCGCCCGACGCCAAGCGCTGGTTCATCACGCCGCCCTCGGACCGCGAGCCCCTCATTCAGTTGCTGTACCAGACGCCCAAGCCCAAGCCGGGCGAACGCGGCTTCGTGCGCGTCAAGCTGGATGCGGCCACCGGTGAACCCGTGACGGCGCGCCAGACGCGCGGCGGCGACTTCTTCTACCGCTTCCATTTCGAACTGGAGACCGCGTTTCCGTGGGGAAGGTGGCTGGCCAGCATCGCGGGCATGTTCATGCTGGTGGCGATCATCAGCGGCATCATCACGCACAAGAAGATATTCGCGGACTTCTTCACCTTCCGGCCCGGCAAGGGCGGCCAGCGCGCCTGGATGGACGGCCACAACGTGCTGTCGGTGCTTGGCCTGCCGTTTCACCTGATGATCACCTTCAGCGGCCTGGTGCTGTTCATGGTGATGCTGATGCCCGCAGGCATCCAGGCCGTGTACGACAATCCGCGCCAGTTCACGAGCGAGGTCTTCAAGGCCAACAAGATCACGCCGCCGCTGAATCAGCCTGCGCCGCTGGTGGACATCGCGCCGCTGGTGGAGCAGGCGCAGCAGCATTGGCAGGGCCGGCTTGGGCGGGTGACCGTCAACAATCCCGGCGATGCGGGCGCCACCATCACGCTCGTGCGCAATGTGGGCGACGGCGTGTCGTACGGCCTGCTGGCGCCCTTCATGCGCTTTGACGGCGTGACGGGCGCGCTGCAGGAATCCGAGGACGACTACAGCGCCACCGTCGTGACCACGGGCGTCATCACGGGCCTGCATCTGGGCTTGTTTGCCGAACCGCTGCTGCGCTGGTTCTATTTCATCGTCAGCCTGGCCGGCACGGCCATGGTGGCCACGGGCCTCGTGCTGTGGATTGCCAAGCGCCGGCAGAAGGCGCGGCCGGGCGACACGCGTGAGGCCTTTTCGTTGCGTCTGGTGGATGGCCTGAACGCCGGCACCATCGCGGGCGTCGTGTTCGGCGTGGCCGCGGTGTTCGTGGCCAACCGGCTGTTGCCCGCGGACATGCCCGGCCGCCAGATCTGGGAGGTGCGCGCCTTCTTCATCGCGTGGGGCCTGTCGCTGGTCTACGCGTTTCTGTTCCAGCGGCGCAAATGGCAGGACCTGCTGGGCATCGCCGCCGCCGCGCTGGCGTTGGTGCCCGTGGTCAATGCACTGACGACCGACCGGCACTTGGGCGTTTCCTTGCCGCAAGGCGATTGGGTGATGGCGGGCTTTGACCTGACGTGCTTGGCGAGCGCCCTGTTCTTTGCCTGGATGGCGGTGAAGGCCGCCCGCGCCCGCAAGGCGCCCGCCAGATCGGCGGGCAAACCGCGCGCCGCGCGCAACGAGGCGGTCAAGGCCGCCGTCGCCGGCACGGCCCACACCCCAGCAATCGCCCCAGACCCCGCTTCGCACGAGCCCGCCGTCCCGGCCGCCGTGCACCGGACCGCTTTTGAACCGCGAGGTGATACGCCATGACGCTTGCCGCCTTCTGCCTGGCCTATGCGGGGTTTTCCGCCCTGTGCCTGGGCATGGACCGTCACTACGAAGACCTGTTCGACCGCGCCTTGCCGCGCCGCCACCGGCTGCCGCTGCGGCTGTTCGGCTGGGCGTCGCTGGCGCTGTCGCTGTGGGCGTCGGCGGCGGTCTGGGGCTGGAGTTACGGCACGGTCGAATGGATCGGCATCCTCAGCATCGCTGGCCTGCTGCTGATCTGGTTCCTGACCTTCCGGCCGCGCGCCGCGCTGACTGCGGGCGGGCTGTGCGCGCTGGCGGCGCCCGTGCTGGCAGTGCTGTAAACGCGGGTCCCCGGGGCTTTCACAGGCAGGGCCGGGCTGCGGCACGTTACACTCAGGGCTTCCCCTAGCAACCGCCTTCTCGCCTCATGAACACCCGCGTCCTTACCGGCATCACCACGACTGGAACTCCCCATCTCGGCAATTACGCGGGCGCGATCCGTCCGGCGGTGCAGGCCAGCACGCAGCCCGGCGTTGACGCATTTTTCTTTCTGGCGGACTACCACGCGCTGATCAAGTGCGACGACCCGGCGCGCGTGGCACGCTCCCGTCTCGAAATCGCCGCCACGTGGCTGGCGGTGGGCCTGGACCCCGAGCGCGTGACGTTCTACCGCCAGTCGGACATCCCCGAGATCCCCGAACTGAGCTGGCTGCTGACCTGCGTGACCGCCAAGGGCCTGATGAACCGGGCGCACGCCTACAAGGCCTCGGTGGACCAGAACGTGGCCAAGAACGTGGATCCGGACGACGGCATCACCATGGGGCTGTTCTCGTACCCGATCCTGATGGCCGCGGACATCGTCATGTTCAACGCCAACAAAGTGCCGGTGGGTCGCGACCAGATCCAGCATCTGGAAATGGCGCGCGACATCGCGCAGCGCTTCAACCACCTGTACGGGCGCGACTACTTCGCGCTGCCGGAAGTGGTCATCGAAGAAGACGTTGCCACGCTGCCGGGGCTGGACGGCCGCAAGATGTCCAAGAGCTACAACAACACCATTCCGCTCTTTGAAGGCGGCAAGAGCGCATTGCGCGCGTCGGTGATGCGCATCGTGACCGATTCGCGCGAGCCCGGCGAACCCAAGGACGCCGAATCCTCCCATCTGTACACGCTGTACCGCGCGTTCGCCACGTCCGGGCAATCGGCGGCGTTCCGCCAGCAGCTCGAGGCCGGCATGGGCTGGGGCGATGCCAAGCAGGCGCTGTTCGAACACCTGGAAAACCTGCTGGCGCCGATGCGCGAAAAGTACGTCGACCTGATGGCCAATCCGGGCCGCATCGAAGACATCCTGCAGGCGGGCGCGGCCAAGGCACGCAAGCTTGCCGTGCCGTTCATGCAGGAACTGCGCGAGGCCGTGGGCCTGCGCAATCTGGGCGCCGCTGCCACGGCGGGCAAGGGCGCCCAGGGCAAGAAGGAAAAGTCCAAGGGCGCGCGTTTCGTTAGCTTCCGTGACGAGGACGGGGGCTTTCGCTTCCGCCTGCTGGCGGCCGACGGCGAGGAACTGCTGCTGTCTCAGCGCTTCGCCGATCCCAAGGAAGCGGGCGCGCTCATGCGCCGCCTGCAGTCCGAACCCGTTGACAGCGTCCTGCAGGCCAATGCTCAGGGCTATGCGGTAGTGATCGACGGCGTGACGGTTGCCACCGCGCCCGACGGCGTGCAGGGGGAGCCCGCTGCCGGCATCGCGCGCACGCGTGAAGCGCTGCTGTCGCTGGCGCAGGAATAATCGGTGGTCGTCGGCCGGTAGTCGGTAGCCAGTAGCCGGTCGTCGTTAGCCAGTCGTCGATGGACGAAGACGGCGCGGTCAATCCGCGCCGTTTTGCATTCAGTTCAGGCGTGCGTTGGCAACGATGCGCCCGTCGCGCACCTGAAAGCGCTGCATGCGGCGTTGCCCCGCGATTTCAAGCTGGTCGCCGTCCGAATAGCCCGTGA
>CBHWAL010000100.1:0-11015 GCA_966111495.1 uncultured Achromobacter sp.
TATGCCGTCAGTGCGAGAACATGATTGGCACCGTCATGCTCTTCAGAATGGACGCGGTGGCGCCGCCCATGGCCCATTCCCGGAACTTGCTATGGCCGTACGCACCCATGACGATCAGGTCGGCGCTGTAATCGGCAGCGGCATTCAGGATGGTGCTGCCTACGCCGACGCCTTTGATGTCGCGGCGAACGTGGTCCGGCGCGGGAATGTCGTGCGCCACGCAGTAGGTGGCCAGGTCTTCGAAAGGGATGGATTCGATGCTGCGGGTGGCCGCGCCTTCGTCCATGGTCAGCACGACCACGTGCGAGGCGCCCCGTAGCAGCGGGGTGGCGTCGGCCAGTGCGCGGGCGGCTTCGCGGCTGCCGTCCCAGCAGAGCAGGACGCGATCGCCGACGACCGGGAATTCCCCGCTGGACGGCACCACCATGACGGGACGGCCTGCGGTCAGCAGGGTTTGTTCGACAAATTCATTTTCGTGCGCGGCCTCGACGTCGTCGCGGTTCTGCTGACTGACCATGATGAGGTCGCTGGCGCGGCCGTGCAGGGCGACAGTGGCGCTGGGCGAGGATTCACCGGCGCGGACGACGGCCGGTACGTCTGCGATGGCGGCGGCTTCCAGAAAAGCGTTTTGTACCTCGCCCCGGTTCTGGGCCTGCAGGTTTTTCATGATGTTGAGCGAGCGCGACATCATGACGGATTCGCCGTAGTAATACTGTGGCGGCGCGGAGCTGGCGTAGACCCCCACCAGTTCGGCCTTGTGGCGCTTGGCCAGTTCCAGCGCCAGCGCGGTGCGGCGCTTGCAGTCAAACCCGTGGTCCAGGTGGACGGAAATGCGGCGGTACATGGTGGGCCTCCTTGGTTAAACAAGCCATGTCGTATGGTTGCCGTTTAACCGGAGCGCTCCATTGATGCGCGTCAAGCCGGTTGGAGTTTCACCCCGCCGGCTCAATGCAAGCCGCTATTGCGGCGCGGGGTCGCGTTGCACGCGGTCACGCAATTGGCGGATCTGCCGGGCTTGCTGTGCGATGCGGTCGAGCGGCGCCGCCAGCGCTGGCTCGGCGGCGGCGATGACCGCGGGCACGCCCAGGCCGCGTGCCTCGCGCACGGGGGCCGGGCCTTCCGGATGCAGTACATGCGCCAGCGCGGCGCCGTAGTCCCGCAGCGCTGCCGCCGCCGGGGACTCGGGCGGCAACGCCGGCTGGATTTCCAGCACGGTGCCCGCGGCGGTGATGCGGCGCATGGCGTTGAGCAGGTTCACGGCGGTGTCCACGTTCCGTTCGCGATGCACCGGATTTTGCTGGAGCCGCTGCAGGGACGCCTCGGCGTTGTCAGCCGACAGGCACGCAAGCCGGCGCAGACCTACGATGTCGCGGGAGGCGGCGTCGCCGCTCTTTTCCTGCGCCAGGGCTAGCGCGTAATCCGCATGCCGTTGCAGCGCGCGCGCCAGGGCGCCGGCAAGCTGCCGCGGCTCTTTTTCGGGCCAGACCAGAAAGCCCACGAGCAGCGCCAGAATTCCGCCCAGGACGCTGTTGAACGCGCGCAGCGCGGCGAGCGTGGGCTCGTAGATCTCGGGCTGCTGGATGTGGCTGACGAGCACGAACTGCGACGTCAAAAAGAAGGTGAAAAGCGCGTAATGGACGGTGCGCGCGGCGAATGTGCCCAGCGCGATGGGCAGGACCGCCAGCGCCACGGACAGGGGCGTGGTGAGAAAAAGTCCCAGCAACGAGGCGCCGATGGCGCCGGCCACACTGCCGACCACGCGCTCGACCGTGCGCTGCCAGGTCGTCGCAAAGTAGGGCTGCAGAATGAAGACCAGCGTCAGCGACATCCAGTAGCCGTGGTTGACGGCGAACGTCTTGGACAGCGCGACGGCAATGGTGGCGCCCACGCCGACCCGCAGCGCGTGGCGGAAGGCGTCGGATTCGAACCGCAGGTTCTGGCGCAGCGCGCGCCAGGCTTGCCGGGCGCCGCTTGCTTCGCTTGCGCGATGCGCGGGCGCGGCCGGGGTGGCGGCGAGGTCGAACAGGGATTGCGTGACCGCCTGCGCGGTGTGCAGCAGGCGGTCCAGCACCGGCACCACGGTGGCAAGGTCCGGCGCGTACGCCATGGCGCCGCCGCGCAGGTCGCGCAGTCCGGCGTTGTAGTGCGCCAGGCGCTCGCGCAGGCACTCGGCCTGTTTGGCGTCGCTGACGTCAGAGGTGCTGGCGATGGCGTTGCAGACGCTGGCGTAGCGATGCAGCGCGTGCGACAGATGCGCCCCGGCGCTGCGGCCCAGCCAGCGCGGTGCGTTGGATTCCAGCAAGTCGGCGGCGGCGACCAGCGAGATGAAGCTGTCCTCGGCGCTGTCCAGCAGGTACAGCAATTGATGCGCGCGGGCCCGGCGGGACGGGCGGGCGTCGAGCACCTCGCGGATCCGGACGCGGGCGGCTTCCAGGGCGGCACGCTGGGCGCTGCGCTGCGGCCGGACGACGGCGCTCCAGGCTTGCGGCCCTGCGGCGGGCGTCAGGCCGGAATATATGCGGGCCAGCGCATCGGAAAAATCGGCGAGGCCCCGGTAGCAGTGGGCGACCGCATGGGTCGCGTCCTTCCAGGGCCGGCGGCGCCAGACGAGCGCCGTCATCAGGATCGCCCAAACCGCGCCAGCCAGGAACAACAGCGTGTACCAGAGGCTTTACTGGAGCGTCGGCGCCGGCAGCTCGGCGGCCACGACGAAACCTGCCGACAGCAGCGTGCCCACGATGGCGGCAGCGGGGCCCAGCACCCGCAATAGTCCGCCGAAGGTGCAGCAGACAAAGGTCAGCGGCAACAGCAGCCACAGATGCGACGCGCTGGCGCTGGCCAGCAGGCAGAACAGCGCGCCGATCAGCCCAAGCGCCAGCATCGACCCGGCGCGCTTGCGCAATGGGCCGCCGGGGTCGCCGAAGCAGGCCCAGAACGCCGCGATGGCGGTCCAGCCCAGTCGCGGCTCGTGGACCAGCACGGCGAGGATGACGGGGGCAGCGCTGATGGCGGCGGCTTGCAGGGCATCGAGCCACAGGACATTGCGCAGGGTGGCGCGCCAACGGGTAAGCAAACTAGTCACGCGGATGAAGTGCAGCGGAAAGAGGTCAGGCCAGGGCCGAAAGAGGGCGGCCAGGGCCGAAAGACGGCAACCCTACCATGTAGACAAGACAGTGGCGGGCGGATGCGATGCAAGCCCAGCCACAGACCTGCAACGGGCGAGCGAGCCGCCCGCAAAGCCGCGCCAAACATGAATTTGAGCACCTTAACACTGATGGTTACATGTGTGTGACTTTATGGCTCGGAGGGCGCAGAATGCGTCAATATCGTGTCCCGATCTGCGCCCGGACAGCGCAGGCAAGCCGTCGGAACACTACCGGAGCAAGCCATGTCAAATACTGAGTCTTGCCAAAATCCCGTGGTCAGCGACGCGGAAATCACGGCCATGATTACCGGCAGGGAAGGGCTGCGTGTGCTCCTGCAGCCGCAAGTCGACCTGCTGACCGGTCGCATTGTTTCTGCCGAAGCGCTGGTGCGATGGCAGCACCCCCAGCTTGGCATCGTGATGCCCAACGATTTCATCCCCGCGGTCAATCGGCTCGGGCTGGACTGCATGTTGTTTGAACGCGTGTGCGTGCGGGTCATCGACGCGCTCCAGACGCTGCGCCGCGTTGGCGTCGCCGTGCCGCTGGCGATCAATGCGCCGGCCACCACGCTGTCGGAAATGCGCTGTGTCGACTTCCTGCTGGACCGTGTGCGGGCCGCGGAACTGCCGCCGTCGCTGGTGCGTGTGGAATTGACGGAAGACCAGCCCATTCACGACCTGGACGTGCTGCGCGCGTCGCTATTGCGCCTGGAAGAGGCGGGCTGCGAAGTCAGTCTGGACGACTTCGGCACCGGCCATGCGTCGTTGAAACTGCTGTCGGCGCTGCCGCTATCCGAAGTGAAGATCGACCAGTATTTCGTCACGCGCATGCGCCGCAGCGCCGTGGCCTTCGAGGTCCTGCGTACCGCCGCGGAGCTGGCTACCCGCCTGGGTTGGCGCGTGGTCGCCGAAGGCGTGGAGAACGTGGCCGACATTCCCGCCCTGCGCGCGGCGGGCTGCCGCTACGGTCAGGGGTTTTCGTTGGGCCGTCCCATGCCGCTGGACGAACTGATCCTGCGGCTGCGCACGCAGCGCGACGGCGGAGAGCCGCTGGCAGCGCCTGCCGCCTACGCGTCGTCTTGGCTGGACGCGTTCGATGGCCCCGGCCAGGATGCAGAAACCGGCCGGCCCGCCGTGCACACGGCATTGCTCTAGCCCCTGTGCAACGGTAGTTTTTACCGATCGGCGCGGCATTTTGCGCCTTCCGCTTCCGTCCCCCAAGAAACCTGTCTGGCGCCTTCCCGGTCAAGCGGCGTTGGGCACGCGGGTTGCTCTATGGTTTATGCGGAATATCTCCGCCTACTAGGAGACGTGTAATGGCCAACCAAAACCAACCCGACCAGCAGAAGCAACCGCAAAAGCAACAGTCCCAGGAGAATCCTCGGGACCGTAACCAGCCGGGTCAGCAGCCCGGCCAAGCTGGCGAGCAGATGGAGAAAGACCGTAATCAGCAAGGTCAGACTTCGGATCAGCAAAACAGGAATCAGCGCTAAATGCGCTGACTACGCCGGCCGCGTGACCAGCGCGCGGCTCGTTGCGTAGTGCCTGACGGCCCCGGCCGCGTCCGCTCTCCGTGGCGCATCCGGGGCCGAATTGCGTCTGTGACCCCGTCTATGCCGACAGGCACAGCACTGCGGGCCCGTCGCGCAGCAACTCGGTGATCGGCAGCAGGCCGCCGGCGTCCGTGCGCATGCGGCGCCCCGTCAAGGCGTCATGCAGTGACAGGCCCGGACTGCCTGCCGGCAATCGCAACGTCGTGCCGGCCCAGAAAGCGCGTGCCACGGCCGCGTCGCCGCGCGCATATCCAGTCAATTGCAGCGCACACGTCCGCGCCGCGACGATGAGGGCCGTCTGACCGTCGTGCTGCCGCACATAAGCCAGCACGTGGCCGGCTCGGGCGCCTTCGGCCGCAACGGAATGGAACGCGCCTCCCGTGAAGGGCGCCGGCGCGCGCTGGCGGGCCAGAAGCAGCCGGTGGATCAGCGCCTGCTTGACCGCGCCGGTGCGCCAAGCCGATTCGGACAGGTCGATCGCCACGTCGCGTGATCCGTCGGCGAGCAGCTTGGCCCGCAACGCGTAGTCGACGGGTCTGCGGTTGTCCGGATCGACCAGGCTGAAATCCCAAAGATCGGTTCCCTGATAAAGATCCGGCACGCCGGGCAAGGTGTTGCGCAGCAGCGTCTGAGTAAAGCTGTTGACCAGGCCCGCGGGCGCGATCTCCAGGGCAAAGGCGGCGATGCCAGCCAGCACGCGGCGGCCTTCGGGGTCATCGCCCAGCCACGCCAGGCATTGCCTTGCCGCCGCTTCGTATGTGGGATCCGGATCGGTCCAGCTCGTGTGCAGTTTGGCCTCGCGCAGCGCCTTTTCCTGCCACTGGCCGATCCGGTCCAGCCACGCTTGCAGGGCGTCGGGCGACCAGTCGGGGGGGGCCGCGCGCCACTCGCATGGCCAGGCGCCGATCAGCGTCTGGATGAGCATGTATCGGTCTGCCCGCGTCATGCCGTCCGGCAATGCGTCGATCCAGCCGCGTGCGGCCTCCTGCCAGCGCTCGGGCATTTCGGTCAGGACGGCAAGCCGCATCCGCGTATCTTCGCCGCGTTTGTGGTCGTGCGTGGCGGTGGCCAGCATGGCGCGGGGATGACTGCGCGCGCGGGTGGCGCAGGCCGCGAAGAAGTCGTCGGCGGACCGGCTGAAACTGGCCGGCGACGCGCCCACCTCGTTGCGCGACAGCAGCGGTCCGTAACGGTAGAAGAGTGTGTCTTCCAACGCTTTGGCGGCCAATGGCGGCGTCAATTGCTGGAAGCGGCGCAGGACGGTGGGATGGTCCGTTTCGCCGTTGAGCCACTGCGCGATCTGCGCCAGCAAGGTTGTGTCGGCCGAGCCTTCGCGGGCAGCCAACGCGGACGCGGCACCCTGGACCGCGGTGTCGCGCCGATACGCGTCGGCGGGGTTGCGGCCCTCGTCCTCCGCATAGGTGCGGTAGACGGGAAAGGCGGCGAGCAGGGCGCTCAACGCGCGGTCGATCGCCGTGGCGGTCCAATCGCGCGTGCGCAAATCGCGGGCGGCGATCTGTTCCAGGCAGCGCACCAGCGCCTGGCGTTCCGCCGGGAAATGCCGGGCAAGCATGCGCACCCGCGCCGCGCGCAACTGTTCGGCGGCGTCGCGGTCGTCGCCGGTCAGCGTGCGCCAGAACGCCTGCAGCGGCGCCTCGGCCTGCGGGTCATGCAGCACCGCGCTCACCTGATCCATGAAGTCATAGCCCGTGGTGCCGTCCGTCAGCCACCGTGGGTCCAGCGCCTCGTCATGCGCCAGGATTTTCTCGACAACCAGGTAGGGCTGGTCCTGGCGCAGCGCCGCGGGACGGTTGGCGTTGGCATCGGCAAGCCGTGCCGACAACCGGCGCAAATACCCGCCCGGCGTCGCCAGGCCGTCGATATGGTCGATGCGCAGGCCGTCCAGCACACCCTGCGCGTACAGCCGCAGAACCAGCGCGTGCACCGCGTCGAACACACCCTCGTCCTCGACGCGCACGCCGACGAGTTCGCTGATTTCAAAGAAGCGCCGCCAATTGATCTGGTCCGGCGCGGTGCGCCACCACGTCAGACGGTAGTGCTGGCGTTCCAGCAGTTCATGCAGGCGCTGACGTCCGGCGGGTTGTGCGGGGTCATGTTCGCGCAGCCACGCCTGGCGCTCCGCGCCGCGCGGCACGGACGACGGGGTCAGCGGAAAGCGCTGTCCATGCACGTCCAGACCGGGGGCCGACGCGCCGGCGTCCCATTGCGGCGTGATGGCGCCGTGTTCCAGCGATGCGCCGTACGGGTCGCCGAGGACCGGCAGCAGCACCTTGTTGCGCAGTGCCGGTGTGGGCGGGTTCCATTCAATATCGAAGTAGGCCGCAAATGCGCTGGCGGGACCATAGGCCAGCACGTCGCGCCACCAGGCGTTCGCGGGATTCGCTGCCATGTGGTTGGGCACGATGTCCGCGATGAGGCCAAGGCCACGCGCCCGCGCCGCGCTAGCGAGGCGGAGCAGGGCGGGCTCGCCACCTAGTTCGGGGCTGACGATGGCGTGGTCGATGACGTCGTAGCCGTGGGTGGAGCCCTCCCGCGCGCGCGTGATGGGCGAGAGATACAGGTGACTGACGCCCAGGTCTGCGTAATAGTCCACCTGCGCGCACGCGTCGTCGAGCGTAAAGCCTGCGTGCAGCTGCAGGCGGGCGGTGGCTTGCGGTGTGCTCAAGATTGTCTCCTTCCGGCGCGCGCGGCATCCAGGCGGGCCTGCGCGGCGGGGTCTGCGAAGGTCGCGCGGATGCTCAACGGCAACCGCTGGCGCCAGTTGGGATGGGTGTCGATGGTGCCGGGCAGGTTCGGCTGATCCAGCACGCCCGCAATGTCCTCCATCGGCACGAGCAGCAGCGGGCAGGGACTGGAGGACACGAAGCGCAGCATTTCGGGAACGGGCGCCTGTGCGGGCGGCGTTTCCGCCTTCGAGTCCAGGGCGCGGGTGAGCGCTTGGCGGTCCTGCGCGCGGGCGGCGCGCAGGCTTTGCTCGTCGTCTTCGTCGCCCAGCAGATGCAGTTTGACGCGCCAGTCGATGTCGCGCTCTTCCCACCAGCCGCGCAGGGTCGGCAGATCGTGGGTCGTGGTCATGGCGGCGGCGTTTTCGGGCCATTCGGCCGGCGGCGTGAAGCCGGCGGCCGCCCGCGCGCCGGAGGCATCCGCGCCCGCGGCGACGGCTTCTGCCGCATCCGCGACCGGCGGTGCGTCCACAGCCTGGCGCATGAACCACAGCACGTTCATGCCGAGCACGCCGTTGTCGTTCAACCGGTCGTCGAAGCCTTCGGGCACCGTGCCCAGGTTTTCGCCGATGGCGCAGGCGCGGTGGCGCCAGGCCTCCAGCGCGATCAGCGCGAGTATTTCGTCCAGCGGGTAGCGCAGATAGGCGCCGTCGGCGGGCGACGCGCCTTCCGGCACCAGCCACAGGCGTGCCATGCCCAGGATGTGATCGATGCGCACGCCGCCGGTGTGGGCCAGCACCGCGCGCAGCATCTCGATGAATGCGGCGTAGCCATTGGTGTGCAGCGCGCGCGGTGAAAACGCGGTGAGGCCCCAGCCCTGTCCGAGGGGGTTGTAGATGTCGGGCGGCGCGCCCACCGACATGCCGCGCATGAGATCGGCTTGCCGGCTCCACGCATGGCTGCCGTCCGGACTGGCGCCCACTGCCAGGTCGGCAAGCAGACCCAGCCGCATGCCGGCCTCTCTGGCCGCCGTGTGCGCCGCAGCCAGGTTTTCCGCCGCGAGCCACTGGGCAAATTGATGAAAGCCCACCTCAAGCGGGTGATCCTGCGCAAAGCGTTTGACTTGGGAAGAGGCGGGATCGCGCAGGGCGGCCGGCCATTTCTGCCACGGCGCAATCGTGCCATCTGGGGCGCGCTGCGCGGCATGCAGCGCCTCGAAGATCGCGTGGTCGCGCAGCGCCTGGCCACGGGCTTCGCAGAACTGCGCATAGCGCGCCCGCTGGCTGGCGGCGCCGCTGTTGGCAAATTCCGCATGCAGGGCGCGCAGCACCCGCAGCCGGATCGCCGCAGCCGCCGGCCAGTCGATGAGATCCAGCCCATCCAGCGCGTTCAGTTCGGCGGGCGCGACGCCCGACAGCGCGCGCACCATGGCGTCCTGGCCCAGCACCGAGGCGGGCGCCGCATACAGCACATTCAGGAAGAGGCGGTTGGACGGCGAGTAGGGGCTGGACCGCTCGGGCTGCGCGGCGTACATCGCGTGGACCGGGCTGATGGCCAGCATGTCCGCGCCTTGCTCCGCGGCGGCCACCGCCAGTTCCCGCAGCGCGCCGAAATCGCCGAAGCCATGCGTGCGCGGCACGGTGGCGCGTGCGTCCTGGCGCAGGCTGTAGACCTGCGCGGCCAGACCCCAGCAGCGCGGGCCGGTCACGCCGGTGAGGTCGGCCAGGCTTGGGGCCTTTTGCGGTGCAACCGCCAGCGTGGCCTCGGCCGATGTCAGCAGCAGGCGATGGTAGCCGGGCTCGTCGGGGGCGATCATGAAAGGCACGCGGTCTGCGCCGGCCTGGATGTGCCCATCCAGGATGCGGCCCGACTCGCACAGGATGCGATACGGCCCGCGCGCGGTCTTGGGCAATACGGTGCGGGCGTTGCAGCGCGTCACCAGCATGGGCGGCAGCGCATCGGCGGCCTGTTCCGCCAGCCGGCGGCGGCTGTCCTCGATATCGCTTGCCGTGGCGGCCGGCAGGTCCATGGCCGCCAGCAGCGCGCGCAGCGTGTCGGGCGACACCTGTTGCGGCCGCTGGCGGGCGTCCGACCAGTGTTCCGCGATGCCGGCATCCAAGGCCAATGCGGATAAGCCGTCCGGCTCGGCCTTGGCGCGCTTCATGCCGCTTCCTCCAGCAGCCAGACGGTGCAATCCGGACACAGCTCGCCTTGCGCAAGGCGGTCGCGGCCGCCAGCGAGCGATTCGAAGAGTAGCGTCGCGAACACGTCCGGCCCGGGCATGAGGGAATCCGGCACCGTCTGAGGCATGGGTCCCAGGTTTGTGTAGACCGTCAGCCGGGCGCCATCGGCCAGTTCCCAGCGGGCGAACACGCTGCGATCCCCCACCGCCGCGGCGCCCAGGCTGACCGCGCCCGCCAGGCGTGGCGCGATCGACCGCGCGCGCAATTGCAGCAGCGCCGAGTAGTCGCGCATCCACTCCGCCGCATCTGGCTCGTCCTCCCAGGGAGAACTGGCGTGGTAGGTGGATTCGTCGTTCGGATCGGGCAACGTCGCGGCGGGCGAATCGCCCGCGAATTCGGGGAAGGCCGAAAATTCGCGCTGCCTGCCGTCGCGCACGGCCTGCGCCAGTTCGGGATCGGCATGGCTCGTGAAATACAGGAACGGCGCACGGGATCCGCGTTCCTCGCCCATGAAGATCAAGGGAATCTGCGGTGAGAGCAACTGCAGCGCCACGGCCGCGCGCAAGCGCTGGGTACTGTCGACCAGCGCGATCAGCCGTTCACCGCGGGCGCGGTTGCCGGTCTGGTCATGGTTCTGCAGGAACAGCACGAAGGCAGTCGGCGGCAGGTCCGCGCTGCGCTCGCCGCGCGGCTGGCCGCCGCGGTAGGCCGAGGGCTGGCCCTGATACACCCAGCCTTCGGCCAGGCAGCCCGCCAGCGCCTGCGCGGGCGCTTCGGCGTAGTCGGCGTAATAGCCGCGCGATTCGCCGGTCAGCAGATGGTGCAGCACGTGGTGCGCATCGTCGTTCCATTGCGCCTCGAAGTCGCCGCGCAGCAGGCTGGCGCGGTTGTCGTCGTTTTCCACCACCAGATGCACGTTGCGCTCGGCCGACACCCCGTCGCGCACGAAGCGGGCCAGTTCGTGCAGCCACTCGTGCCCGGCGATGGCGTGGACGGCGTCCAGCCGCAGGCCGTCGAAGCGGTACTCGGTCAGCCAGTACAGCGCGCTTTCCTTGAAGTATGTGCTGACGGCTTCCTGGCGGAAATCGATGGCCGCGCCCCACGGGGTGTCGATGTCGGTGCGGAAAAAGGGCGCGGCGTAGCCAGACAGATAATTGCCGTCCGGGCCGAAGTGGTTGTAGACCACATCAAGCATCACGCCCATGCCATGACCATGCGCCGCGTCGATCAGGCGCTTCAGGTCGTCCGGCGAGCCGTACGCCGTATCGGGCGCATACGGCAGCACGCCGTCATAGCCCCAGTTCCGTTCGCCGGGAAAATCGGCGATGGGCATGAGTTCCAGCATGGTGATGCCCATGTCCGCCAGTTCCGGCAACCGGGCGATCAAGCCCGAGTAGCCGCCGGCCAGACCTGCGTGGACCTCGTAGATGACCGTTTCTTCCCACGGGCG
>CBHWAL010000101.1:0-10999 GCA_966111495.1 uncultured Achromobacter sp.
CTTGCTGACGTCGCCGCCAAGCTGGGCGATTTCGCGCACGATGGTGCCCGAGATGAACTGGTATTGGTCGGACGGCGTCATGAACAGCGTCTCGACATCGGGCAGCAGGTGGCGGTTCATGCCGGCCATCTGGAATTCGTATTCAAAGTCGGACACGGCGCGCAGCCCGCGCACGATGACGCGGCCATTCTGTTCGCGCACGAAATCCTTGAGCAGGCCGCCAAAGCTTTGCACTTCCACGTTGGGATAGTGGCCCAGCACTTCGCGCGCGATGTCCACGCGTTCGTCGATGCTGAAAAAGGGCTTCTTGTTGCGGCTAATGGCGATCCCCACCACGACTTTGTCGAAAAGCGTGGCTGCACGGCGAACCAGGTCCTCGTGGCCCCTGGTCAGCGGGTCGAAAGTGCCGGGATAAACAGCGATGATCATGCGAGCTCCGTACCGTTATTAGTGGTGTACACCATCCTCCGAAGCCCGGATTATTGATCTATTTCCGCAACGCAGCAAATTCCAGAAGATGGAAGTGGACGGCGCCGGCCTTGTCCTGCCTCAGAATCTGGAATCCTTCGGGTGCTTCGATGGCGGTTTCCGCCTCGACATAGACTAGCCCATGATCGGTCAGAATGCCCGGCAGGATCGGCCACAGTCGCGGCAGCCACCCCTGTCCAAAGGGCGGATCCAGCAGGATGAGGTCAAACCGGGACGCATCCATCCGTTCGGCGACCTGCATCGCATCGCCCACATGGATGCGTATCATGTCGGCTTTGAGCTTGTCGCGCAGTGTCCGCAGCGCGGACGCAGCGGTCTTGTCCCGCTCGACCATCTGTACGTGCGCCACGCCGCGCGAGGCCGCCTCGAAGCCCAAGGCGCCGCTGCCGGCAAAAAGATCCAGCACCTGCTTGTCGGCGAACTCGCCGCCCCACAGGTGCGTAAGCCAGTTGAAAAGCGTTTCGCGGACCCTGTCGGGCGTGGGACGCAGCGTCTCCACGTCGGGCACGGCGATGGGGGTGCGCCTGTATTGGCCCCCGACGATACGAATATACTTGTTACCCATGTTTAGCCGCTTCTTCAAGAAAAAATCCCCTCCGCCCGCCACGCCGGCTCAGCCCGCGTCGCCGCCGGAGGTTGTCGACGCCCCTGTCGCGCCCGCGGAGCCGTCTTCGGCCCCGTCCAGCACGGCGCCTGCGTCGCCTGCACCCGAGCTTCGCCACGAACCCGTTGCGCCGGTTGCTGCGCCGGTCGCCGCGCCTGTGACGGCGCCAGTGACCCCGCCGGCCCCGGCGGTGGCACCTGCGCCAGTAGCGACGCCCCCGCAGCCCGCGCCGTCCTCGACACCGGCCGCGCCGTCTCTCACGCGTACCGCGCCGGTTTCCGCACCGGTCCCGGCGCCTGCACCCGTCGTCGCGCCCGCACCCGTGGTCCCGGCACCTGTGCCTGCACCTGAACCTGCGCCGGTATCGACGCCTGCGCTTGTCGCGGCACCTGCGCCGGCCGTCCCTGCCGAGCCAGAACCCGCACCCGCCGAAGCGCCCAAGAAAGCCTCCTGGCTGTCGCGCCTGAAGCAAGGCCTGTCGCGCACCGGCCAGAGCATTGGCGGCATCTTCGTCGGCGTGAAGGTCGACGAGAACCTGTTCGAGGAGCTCGAATCGGCCCTCATTATGGCCGATGCGGGCCTGGAGGCCACCGAGAAGCTCCTGACCGCGCTGCGCGCGCGCGTCAAGAAGGAACGCATCGAAGACCCGGCCAAGGTCAAGACTGCCCTGCGCGAGCTCCTGGCCGATCACCTGCGTCCGCTGGAACGCGACTTCGATCTGAAGCGTACGAAACCGCTGGTGGTCATGATTGCTGGCGTGAATGGCGCAGGCAAGACCACGTCCATCGGCAAGCTGGCGCATACGTTCCAGCGCCAGGGCGCCAGCGTGCTGCTGGCTGCCGGCGACACGTTCCGCGCGGCCGCGCGCGAGCAACTGGTGGAATGGGGCAGCCGCAACAACGTCAGCGTGATTTCGCAGGACGGCGGCGATCCGGCCGCCGTGGCGTTCGACTCGGTCAATGCGGGCCGCGCGCGGGGCATGGGCGTGGTGATGGTCGATACCGCCGGCCGCCTGCCCACACAGCTGCACCTGATGGAAGAACTGAAGAAGATCCGCCGCGTCATCGGCAAGGCGGATGCCACCGCGCCGCACGAGGTGCTGCTGGTGGTGGACGGCAACACCGGCCAGAACGCGCTGGCGCAGATCCGCGCCTTTGACGCCGCGATCAACCTGACCGGCCTGGTCGTGACCAAGCTGGACGGCACCGCCAAGGGCGGCACGCTGGCCGCCGTTGCAGCCGGCAGTCAGGGCGTGCGTCCGGTGCCGGTGTATTGGATCGGGGTCGGCGAAAGCCTGGAAGACCTGCAGCCCTTCGTGGCGGACGAGTTCGCAGCGGCGTTGCTGGCCGACTGAACGCGTTCATCGAGCAGCCGGCCAAGGCCGACAAAACGGGACAACGCGCAAGCGTCGTCCCGTTTTTCTTTCCGCGCCGGAAATAGCAGTAGAACCAGCGCCAGCGGCCGCCTTACCCGGCCTGTCCCATCGCCGGATCGCTGATCAGATCCTTGCCCGTTACCATCCTTCCGGCAAAGCGCCGCTGAAACGCCCCATACCCTTCGCAAGCAACGGCGAAGTCATACCAATGGCCGCTGTCGCTGACAGGCCACGCAAGTTCGCCGGTCTGTCCGGGTTCCACGGTCGCCGTCCACGGCCCGTCGCCGTGATACGCCATCGCCTTGACGCTGAACGTGCAGGCCTTGGCGCCGGTGTTGTGCAGCTTGACCTGCACTTGCGGATCATCACAAGGCACGTAGCACACCTGGATCTCCGGCTGGGCGCCGCCCGTTTGCATCAGGTCGCCCGCGAAGGCGCGGTGAAAGCCGTTGGGCCCCAGCACCCACAGGTCGTACTCGCCCGCGTCGCCCGCCGTGTCCCACGCGTCGTCCAGCGACTTGCCCGCTTCCACGACGTAACGGCGCGGAATGCGGTCCAGATGCAGCTTGTCGTACACATGAAAGACCGCGGCGGTCTTGGCCGAACTGGCGTTGGCGAACAGCAGCCGAACGCGGTTTTCACGCGCGTCTTCGCGGGCGCTCGCATGCAATTCATACGGCAACGCGCGCGAGGGCCGCGTGCCTTGCACCTGCGCGGCCAGCGTCTGTTGCGTGGGGATCGCGATGGCCGGCTGCGCTTCCTGCCACGTCGTCAGGCCGTCGGCATCCGTCTTGGTCGTGCGACCAGATAGCGTGGGCAGCGGGGCACTGTTGGGCGACACGAAGTTCAGCGTGGACGTGAGGTCGCCGCACACGGCGCGGCGAAATGCGCTGATGTTGGGCTCCATGACGCCGAAACGCTGCTCAAGAAAGCGCAACGCCGAGGGGTGGTCGAACACCTGCGAATTGACCCAGCCGCCGCGGCTCCACGGCGAGATCACCCACATCGGCACGCGCATGCCGGGACCGTAGGGCTTGCCGTCCGCGGTCAGCTGCTTGGGCGTGGCGGGCGGATAGGTGTAGTACTCGAAGGCCATGTCGGCGTCGGTCAGCGTGGACTTGCCGGCCAGCGTGCCGTCGTCGTTGCGCGACGGCGCGCTGGGCGTGGGCATGTGGTCGAAGAAGCCGTCGTTCTCGTCGTACGTGACGAGGAACACGGTCTTGCTCCAGATCTCGGGCGACTGCGTCAGCGCGTCCAGCGCGGCCTGGATGTACCACGCGCCCTTGGCGGGGCTGGAGGGGCCGGGGTGCTCGCTGTACGCCGCCGGCGGGATGATCCACGACACCTCGGGCAGCGTGCCGTTCATCACGTCGTCGCGCAGGCTTTGCAACAGGCCGCCGTCCGGCATGGTGTTGCCAAAGCCCTTGGCAAATGGGCTGAACTGGTCGTCGATGGCCGGGTTGTACGCGGGACCGCCTTGGTTCGTGACCTGGCGGTCCGCCGGCATTTTTTCAATCTCGGCGCGCCAGTGCCGAAAGCTCATCATCTCGTTGCAGCCGTAGTTGTCCGGGATGTTCTGGTAGACCTTCCAGCTCACGCCGGCCTGTTGCAGGCGGTCGGCGTAGGTGGTCCAGGTCCAGCCCTCGGTGGACGGCCCGACGTCGGCGCCGTCGTTCATCTCGTTCATCACGACCGACACGTTGTCGCCGCTGGGGCCGTTGGTGCCCGTCCAGAAAAAGAGGCGGTTGGGTATCGTGCCCGCGTGCATTGCACAGTGGTAGCTGTCGCACAGCGTGAAGGCGTCGGCCAGCGCGCGGTGAAACGGCACCTCAGCGGTCTCGTAGTAGCCCATCGACAGCGGCTGCTTGGCGCTGGGCCAGCGATTCATGCGGCCGTGGTCCCAGGCGGCCTGACAGTTCGGCCACGAATGCGGCGTGCTGCCCGCGCGCTGCGCGTTGCCCAGCCGCGCATCCAGGTGATAAGGCAGTTCCAGCGTGCCGTCGCTGCGCGTCTGATGGAATACCGACTTGCCGTTGACGAGCGGTATCGGGAAGCGGTCGCCGAAGCCGCGCACGCCGGGGAACGTGCCGAAGTAGCCGTCGAATGAACGGTTCTCCAGCATCAGCATCACGACGTGCTTGACGTCCTGGATGGTGCCGGTGGGGCTGTCTGCCTCGATCGCGAGGGCGCGGCGGATGCTGGGCGGAAACATCGACAACGCGCTCATCGCCGCAGTGGCGCCGAGCGTGGTCGTGAAGAACTTTCTCTTGGAGGCGTCGATCGTCATTGGCGGGTCTGTCTGGAGTTTGCAGGAAAGGGCAGCACTGCCGGCATCATGGCGCACAATGCGCCGCACAGGTAGGCGGGGCGGGCGTGGTGGGCGTCGTGGGGGCGGGCGGCGAGGCCGGTTCGTCGGTGTCGTCGTCGCCGCCGCAAGCGCTGAGCGAAAGCGCCAGCGTCAGCGCGCAGCAGGCCGCGAGGCCGCGTCGTGCAATGACCAGCAAGGGGGAAGTGGTTTCCATGAGTCTGTGTGCGTGGATGGGCGGACGGCCCGCAAAAGGCCGTTGCGCCGTCACACAGGACGAGTGTCGGGCGAATGCTGCGGGCCACGAATGCGCCCGGCGGTGTGTCCGGACGACAGCCAATGAGTATTGGCACGCCGGATGTCGAAGCATTGACAGGGGCCTGACGCGAAGCTGTCAGGCGTCCCTTTTTTGAAACGCCATGCTAGATGCGTGTCCAGGTGAAATCGAATTCAACGCGGGACTTGCGCATGGAGTAGACGCGCGCGGTGCGCGCTACTTCCAGAACGGTTTGCTGCGCGCGAGGTCGTCAAAGGCCTGCTGCGCCTCGACGACCAGTTCTTCCAGGCGCGCGCTGATCCAGCCCAGCGCGAACCAGGCTTGCGGATGCGTTGCCGTACACGACTGGTAGTAGTCCTTGGCCATCGCGAGGTCGTTGATTTCGCCCAGCACGTCCTGCACGCGGGACAGCAGCTTGCGATAGCCGCGCAGCTTGCTGGCGGGCAGCAGCGATTCGGCGAACGACAGGCCGTAGCGCAGCCGCTTGCCGCGCTTGCGCAGGTCGTGGCGGGCCGGGATGTCCAATGCTGCGAAGTGCGTGCCCTGTTCAGCGACCTTGCCGTGCCAACGGTGCAGGCGGCGGGCAAGGAGCTTGTGCAGGTGCTGCGGTTCGGGCTCCGGCGTCAGCATCGGGATGATTGTGGGCTTGACGATGGGACCGGTCACGCCGCCTTCCAGCCGAATGGCGGGCTCGGGCGCGGTGTCGCTGGGCGTGCCGTTGGCGATGGTTTGGCCGTCCGCGTCGGGCTGCACGGGCGGCACGTCGAGCGACCACTCCAGCAGTTCCAGCAGCCATGCTTGAAACGGCTGGCCGCCCGCGATGGTCTGCGCGTCCGCTTCGGGCGGCGCGGCTTCCATGGGGATGACGGGCATGCCTGCGCTCAGCAGCGCGGGCGCAACGGTTTCGTTCAGCACATCCTGGTCGCGGTTGGCGCCAAACGCCGCGAAGTGCGTGCGCACGCCTTGCAGCAGCGAGGCTGGCACCGGCGCGATCCAGCCATCGAACAGCTTCCAGGCCGACCGCAGCCGCCGCACGCCCACGCGCAACTGGTGCACGTGTTCGGAGTTGCCGGCGCGGTACACGCCTTCGGTGTCGACCTCGGCCAGCACCGCCGCATTGCGGCAGACCTGGTCCAGGCATTCGGCCGCGATCGCACCCATGGCCTGCGGCGGCGTCATGTCGTCACGCAGCTTAACGGACGACGCGCCGCGCGGCGCCCAGAATTGCGCGATGGCCTGCGCACGGCGTGCCTCGTGGTCATCGCCGGCAGCCGCGTCGACCTCGGCCAGGCGATGCGCCAACTGGGCCAGGGCGTCGCCGCGTTCGGACTTGCTGCGGGGATCCAGGATCAGGGCATGGCGCTGCTGCCAGCCGCGCGCCGCGGCGAAGATGGCGGCGGGGCGGCCCGACATCAGTTCGAATTCGAGTTCGGAGATCGGCAATTCCAGCGCGCCGGCGCGCAGGATGCCGGTGTCGTAGGCAAGCTCAACCGTGCCGAACCGCGTGCGGATCTTGCGCAAGAGGCGCTGCACGTCGGTTTCGTAGCGCAGTCCCAGTTCGCCTTTGATGGACGACAGCGGGCCCTCGACTTCGGTGCCCGCATAGACCGACAGGTCGAGCACGGGACCCGGCCGCGGGTGGTTCATCTCGATGCGCGAGATCGCATCGGCGCCAGGCATCTTCAGCGTCTGCACCCAATCGGGTCCTTCCTGCCGCAGCCGGATGGCGATGCGCGCTCGCGCAAGCTCGCGTTCCGGCGTGTCGAAATACATGGCATGCAAGCGAATGCGCGTGGCCTCGCGTTGCTTGACTTCACGCAGCACGGCCTGGCGCGAAGCCGTGGGCACGTGCAGTTTCAATTCCTGTTCCGACATGGCAGCGGGTGTCCAACGGCAAAAGCCAAGATGTTAATCAAGGCGGGGGTGCGTTTTGATGACCGTTCATATTTTGTTCACATTGAGCATAGACGCGATCGCGGCGCAAAAACAAGGCAGCCTATCCAGGGCGACGAGGCGCTTTTGCGTTGCTTGCGAACGGAAAGGAAAGAAAACGCCGCCCCATGGGGGGCGGCGAAGGGAGCGCGTGTCAGGGGAAACCGACAGGCGTAAAACGGTGCGGCGGCGTTACAGGATGCGTTTGCGCGCCTGGGTGATGACGACCTCGGCCAGCACGACGACCACGAAGATGGCGGCCAGCACGAGGGCGACGCGGTCCCACTGGAATAGGTTCAGCGCGGTGTCCAGCGCCATGCCGATGCCGCCGGCGCCAACCAGGCCCAGCACGGCGGATTCGCGCACGTTGATGTCCCAGCGCAGCAGCACGATGGACCAGAACGCCGGGCGGATCTGCGGCCAGTAGGCGTACCAGATCACCGATGCCTTGCTGGCGCCGGTGGCCGTGACCGCTTCGATGGGGCCGCGCTGCGCTTCCTCGATGGCTTCGCCAACCAGCTTGCCGACAAAGCCGATCGAGCGGAAGGCGATGGCCAGTGTGCCGGCCAGTGCGCCCGGTCCGAAGATGGCGATGAACAGCAGCGCCCACACCAGCGAGTTGACCGAGCGGCTGGACACCAGGATCAGCCGGGCCAGCATGTTGATGGTCTTGCTGGGCGTGAGGTTGTTGGCGGCCAGCAGACCCACCGGCACGGCCATGAACACCGAAAGAATGGTGCCCAGCGTGGCAATGTGCAGCGTTTCGATCAGCGCATCATTGACGCCGCCTGGGTAGTAGGCCCAGTCGATCGGCCACATCCGGCGAAAGAGGTCGGCCATCTGTTCCGGTGCGTCGTACAGGAACTCGGGGATGACCTCCACGCCGCGGATCGCCTGCACGACCGCTGCCACCAGCAGCAGGTACAGCGCGAAGCGCAGCAGGCGCTGGCCCATGCTGTAGCGTTGCCAGACACGCGGCTGGCCGGCGGGGTTCAAGGGGGAGACGTGGGCGTTCATTCTTCCACCTCCGCCTTGCGCGCGGCCGCCGGCTTGCTGCTGCCCAGGCCGCGGGCGCCAGCGAAACGGCTTTGCAGGATGCGGTCGAAACCGAGGTTGTCCAGAAACACGGCCCGCACGAAGCTGGCCAGGATTTCACCCAGCATGATGATGGCGATCAGGGTCAGCAGGATGGCGCTGACGAAGTCGTAATCGAAGCGCTGGAATGCCGAGAACAGCGTGCCGCCCACGCCGCCCGCGCCCACGATCCCCACCATGGTGGAGTTACGCAGGTTGGAGTCGAACTGGTAGGTGGCAAAGCCGATGAAACGCGCGAACACCTGCGGCAGCACGCCGAATACGATGACGTTGGCGAACGAGGCGCCGGTGGCGCGCACCGCCTCGACCTGCTTGAGCGAGATTTCCTCGATGGCTTCGGTGAAGAGCTTGCCGATGAAGCCAATCGACGCGACGGTCAGCGCCAGGATGCCGGCCAGTGCGCCAAAGCCCACGGCCTTGACGAACAGGATGGCGACGATGACCGGGTGCAGCGCGCGGCACAGCGCGACGATAGACCGCGCGGGCCAGGAGATCCACGCGGGCATCATATTGCGCGCGCCCAGGAGGCCGACGGGCAGCGCCAGAATGATGCCCAGCATGGAGGCCAGGACGGCGATCTCCAGGCTTTCGGCGATGCCCTTCCACAGCGTGGCGGGCTTCTCGAAATTGGGCGGGAACATGCGCGCCAGGAACGTCGACGCGTGGCCCATGCCGGATTCAAAGCGCGACCAGCTGAAGTCGAGCTGCGCGGCAGCGTAGATGGTGTAGAGCACTAGCAGCAGCAGGCCGGCCTTGGCGCGCCCTGACATGGCGAAGGGGCGGATGCCGCCCCGGGGTTGCGTCATTCCAGCCAAGACTCGCCTCCGTAGATGGTCTTGAGCATGGTCGCGTCCAGGCCCTGGCCGTTGCCGTCATAGACCACGTGGCCGCCCGACATGCCGACGATGCGCGTGGCATAGCGGCGCGCCAGTTCGACGTCGTGGATGTTGACGATGACGGGAATGCCCGTGGCGCTGCCCTGCGCGGACAGCAGTTCCATGATTTCAACGGAGGTCTTGGGATCCAGCGACGACGTCGGCTCGTCGGCCAGCAGCACCTGCGGGCGCTGCATCAGCGCACGGGCGATGCCCACGCGCTGGCGCTGGCCGCCCGACAGCGCATCGGCGCGCTGGTCGGCGAATCCGGCAAGGCCCACGGTGTCGAGCAGCTTGTAGGCGTGCTCGATGTCCTCGGGCTCGAAGCGGCGCATCCAGGCCTTCATGGCCGAGGTGTACCCCAGCCGGCCAGTCAGCAGGTTTTCCATCACGGTCAGGCGTTCGACCAGGTTGTATTCCTGGAACACCATGCCGATGCGGCGGCGGGCGCGGCGCAGCGACGCGCCGCGCACTTGCGCCAGGTCCACGGTGCCGTCCTCGGACTGCAGAATGATCTCGCCCTTGGTGGGTTCGATCAGCCGGTTGATGCAGCGCAGGAGCGTGCTTTTACCGGTGCCCGAAGGACCGATGATGGCGGTGAGCCCCTGACCGGCGATCTGCAGATCAATGCCGTTCAGTACCGGCCGGCCGGCCCGGTATTCCTTGACCAGGCCGGAAATGCGTAGCGACGTCGTCATGCTGGATTACTTCTTGCTCTTTGCGGATTCGCGGTCATAGGCCGCGCGGTTGAAGCTTTCGCCACCGGATTCAGCGACCTGGCGGACGATGGCCCAGTCCTTCTCGTACGTCACCGGGTAGAAGCGGTCGGCGTTGTCGAAGGCCTTGGACATTTCCGGCGGGAAGCGGTAGTCGTAGAAGCACTTGAGCATCTGGTCGCGGAACTTCGGTTCCAGGTCATGCGCGTAGGCGAACGACGAGGTGGGGAATTTTTCGCTGGTGTAGATGATGCGGAAATCGGCTTCCTTGACCTGGCCGCGTTCGACCATGCGCTTGAAGACGTCCGATGCCACGGCCGCGGCGTCGTAGTCGCCGGAGTTCACGCCCATGACCGATTGGTCGTGCTTGCCGGAGAAGATGACCTTGTAGTCCTTGTCGGGCGTCAGGCCTTCCTTCGGGAACAGGGCGACGGGCGCCATGTGGCCGGAGTTCGACGAGGGCGCGGTGTGCGCGAGCTTCTTGCCCTTCAGGTCGGTCAGCTTCTGGTAGGGGCTGTCCTTCTTGACGATGACGATAAGGTTGTAGCCCTGGAAGCCGTCCGCGTAGCCCTTGACGGCAAACGGCACGGCGCCGGCGATGTTCACGGCGAACGCGGTGGGGCCGGTCGAGAAGCCGCCGACGTGCAGGCGGCCCGAGCGCATGGCTTCGATTTCAGCCGCGTTGCTCTGCACTTGGTAGAACACGACGCGCTTGCCCGTGCATTCGGACAGGTGCTTGGTGAAGGGCTTGAAGATGTCTTCGTAGACGGCGGGGTCTTCGACCGGCGTGTAGGTGAACACCAGCGTGGAGGGCGTCTTGAGCTTGGACGCGTCGGTGGGCGTGTCGGCCACCAGGTCCTTGTTCGAGTCGCAATACATCTGGTCCAGGTCGCCGCGGTTGGAGCAGGTATCGGCGGCCTGGGCGGCGGAAGCTCCAAAAGCGAATGCGGCCAGCGCGGCCGCCTGCATAAGACGCAAGGCTTGCATCGTGTGTCTCCTCGTGTAGGTATGAATTGAATCTTTGCTGAATTCAAACACACAACCGGGGACGGCACACTCGGGAAAGTCCCTGCCTTTCTTTTCGTCTTTTGTTCGTTTTGTTCGCTTTGTGTTCGTTTTTGCGCGAAAACGCGCTCAGCCGCGAAAGCCCAGCTTGCGGGAGATTTCCTGGGCGCATGCGATGAGCGGACGCGCGATTGCGCCGTCCCACGACACGTCGAACAGGCCGGTGGGCCCCAGGCTCGTCAACGCCAGCACGATGCTGCCGGTGTTGTCGAACACCGGCACCGACAGCGCGTCCACGCCCGGCAGCGGGTTGCCCAGCGCGCGCG
>CBHWAL010000102.1:0-10988 GCA_966111495.1 uncultured Achromobacter sp.
ATCCAGCTTGTTCGTCGCAGCGGGCACTTGGGCGCCAGGGGCTGCCGGGGTTTGCGCAAGCGCAACCGAACTCATGCCGAGGACAATCGCAGCGCTAAGCCCTGCCTTCAAAAGACGGTTTTTCATTCGGACCTCCAGTAGAAAATAAGTCGCCGGTTATCGGCCTGATGCCGCCCGACGGACAAGCGACATCCAGCAAACGTCATGCCCGCCGAAGCGGTGCGGCCTGCGAGCCGCATTGCCGCGTTCACCATCAGCCGAAATCGCCCTCGCCCACCAAGATGGGGCCGTCTGCCGGCACCCACTGCGCGCGGTGCGCCAGCTCGCGCAGCGCGTCGGCGCCGCTTTCGAATGCCCGCAGCAATTCCGGCGCGGTGTCGTCGGCGGCGCCGAACCGCTGCCGCAGCACATCGCCCGATATTTCGAACTGGCGCGTCACGCCGGCTGTCTCCATCTCGAACACAATCGCATCGCCTTGCGCTTTCGCGTGGGTCGCTTTGGTGAATTTCATTTCAGTCCTCCTGGCGCGTTTGTTGATGAAGACGCGCCGCAGAATGGCGCGCCGGCCATCAGGGCCAGCAAGTCGTGTTCCGTTCGCGCGGTGAACGTGGAATATTCCAGACATGTAGAAATCGCGTCGCTGCCCCCGTTGACCGGCCCGCGACCCGCAGTCATCTTGCCGCCATCCGCGACGGGAACAATAGTTGCGGCTGGCCGCGTGTCACAGCGGCAGGGTTACCGGGTTCTGGTTGGGGAGTCTGGTGGCCGGCACGGCCTCGCCACGTCGCTGTGACCGTTGCGTTTTGTTTGGACGGTGAGCCTTAGCCCCGCACTGCGGGGCGCTTTTTTACCCGACGAAAAACAAGAGTCTTACGGCGATGTAACAGGGAAACGCCGCGTTACACGCCCTTCGTTGCGCGAGCGCTGTGCCATCGGCACACTAGCCGCTCGCATCTTTTGGGAGAGTTGCCATGCAAGTGGATATCCAGGAGTTGGGAGCAGACGCCGCGCGCCAAGGGTTGACCCTTTTGGATTGCCCCTACCTTCGCACCGCAGCCATGCCTGCGCAGACCGGCGAATCAGTCAATGAATGGCGCAGCCGCGTCGAGATGTGGAAAGCCGGGTGGAAAGACGGCGTCAGGTCTCGCGTCGTCGGCCGCGCGCCGTCATCCCCCTTCATGATCACGCGCAGGTAGCCACCGCCTGCGGAGCATATCCCGCCAGGGCCCTGGACGATGTTCAGGGCCCGATTCATTTGGCGTTCCGCCGGACACCTGGCGGTGCATTTTCATAGCCGAAATCGCCGGCTGGCGTTGGTCGGGAATTTTTGCACTTTGTTGCACCCACAGGGAGGCACTTTTTGGAAAATCCCCGGCAGGAATTTTCCGAACCCCACTCTCTGGAGCGCACGATGAATACTGCAAATGGTATTTGCGTAGATGGATTCAAAGTCCACTGCGATGTCATTGAGTTGCCAAGCGGCAAGTACCGGCTCGACGTCACGACCCGGCGTGACGGCGACCGCGACGGAAAGGCCGTCTGGCCAATCCCGAGCGGCAAGCTGTTCTGCGCGCAGCATGAAGCCGAACGCCACGCCAAATGGATTCTCAAGGGCATCCGGCGTGTGGACGCCAGCGGCGCCCCGCAGTTCTGTCTGACCTGATCGTTGCCTGACCTGGCGCCTTATTCGCGCCGGTTTTCTGGAGCGCCCTCGGGCGCTCTTTTTCGTTGACCGCGGCCACGCCGCCCCGGGGCCGGGCACGCGCATTGCTACAGCGCGCATTGCTACAGCGTCACGTCCCTGTAGTGTCAGCGCGCTAAGGCAGCACCGCACGGCCGCATCACGCCATGCCGGCAGCCCTTAAACGGTATGCCGGCTCAGCAAACCCGAGGATCATCATGAAACGGCCACGCCACCGCACACAAAAGGATTCAGCGCTTACGGCATACGCATGGCCATCCTGGGCGCTGACGTCGCGCCGCATTCCGGGAACGCCTTAAGTGCCCCGCCCTGCCGTGCAGGACGGCCAAACCCTCCCGGATCCGCGGCCGTCCATACTGAAAGGCCTGCTCGGAACCTGTCTGCTCGCACTCAGTGCGTTCGGCGTCTTCGCGCTGTGGCGCTATCTGGACGCCTCGCACCCAGCGGTGGGCGCGGCGCTGCTGGGCGGCTTGCTCGCCGCTGGCGCGACCGCACTGGGCGCGTTGCCGGTCGCCTTTTCGCAACGCGTGCCCGAGCGGGTCCAGGACACGTTGCTGGGATTCGGCGCCGGCATCATGCTGGCCGCCTGCGCCTTTTCCCTCATCATTCCGGGCCTGGACGCCGCCCGCGACCTCGGCAGAGGGCCATGGGGCGCCGGACTCTCCATCGCCGGCGCCATCCTGCTTGGGTCCTCGGCGCTGCTGATTCTGGACCGCGTGCTGCCGCACGAGCATTTCATCAAGGGCAAGGAAGGCAAGCCCGCGCGCAACCTGCGCCGCACGTGGCTCTTCGTGTTTGCGATCACGCTGCACAACTTTCCGGAAGGCCTCGCGATCGGCGTTGGCTATGCCGGTGCAGACCCCGTGCAGGCGGGCTCGCTGGCCATGGGCATCTCGATTCAGGACGTGCCCGAAGGCCTCGTGGTGGCCATCGCGCTGCTGGCCGCCGGCTACCGGCGCGCGTTCGCGGTGGGCTTCGGCATGGCCTCTGGCCTGGTCGAACCGCTGGGCGCGGTGCTGGGTGCTGCCATCGTCGGCTGGTCGGCGTCGCTGCTGCCTTTGGGATTGGGCTTTGCCGCAGGCGCCATGCTCTTCGTCATCAGCCACGAGATCATTCCCGAGACCCATAGGAAAGGGCACGAAGTGCCCGCCACCTGCGGCCTGATGCTGGGATTTGTGCTGATGATGGTTCTGGACACTGCACTGCAATGACGCCTGCGTGACGATACGGCGTAACCGGTATAAACGCCTCACTCCACCCTTGGATGCACAGTTGCGTTGACGGCGCTCATCCATTTTCAGTAATTTAGGCCGGTGAGCCTGCGCTCACGTTTTTTGTATATGCCGTTTTTGTCTGTTTCTCAGTAAGCCGTTTCGTCTGCAAGCCAACCCCCAGGAGCTCGAATATGAAGAAGCACCTACTGATGATTGGTCTTATTGGCTCAATGACCTTCGCGGTCACCGGCCAGGCAGCTGATGCGAAAAAGCCTCTCGCGCTATGGCAATGCCAGGATTTCCTAGGCGTCCAAGAGACCTATCGCCCCGTCGTCGTCAGCTATGCAGAAGCGCTTAACAACAAGGGCAAGCCCGAAGAGGCCATGGTCGACGTCGAGGGCATCAGCACCCGCACGCCGATGCTGGTCAAGCAGTGCAACGAAAACCCCAAGCAGATGCTGCGCGACGCCCTGGCGGGTCTGAAGAAATAATTGTTCCCGCACCCCTGGGGCCTCGCGCTCCGGGGGATCGCGTGCTCGCGGTTATAACCCCAACGTAAGCAGCATCAGGAAAGCGCCAAATAGCACGAAGTGCGTCAGGCCTTCGATCGCGTTGGTCTGGCCGTCGTTCAGGTTGATGGCCGCGACGATCAACGTCACCAGCATCATCAACGTCTGCAGCGGCGTCATCGCCATGTCGATCCGCTGTCCGGTAAAGAGGGCCAACGCCTCCATCGCGGGCACGGTCAGGATCACCGTCGACAACGACGCGCCAAGCGCGATGTTGACCACCGACTGCATGCGGTTGGCCAGCGCCGCCCGGAACGCCGTCAACATCTCGGGTGCTGCCGAGATGCCCGCCACCACCAGCGCGATCAACCCGACCGGCACGTCCATGTCTTCCAGACCGCGGTTCAGCGCATGCGCCATCAGCTCGGCCAGCGCGCCCACCGCAATGATGCCGACCGCCATCACCGCCGCCGAATGGCGCCAGCCGGGACCACCGCCGGGCGGCACGGGCGTGCGCGTCTTTTTCTCGGGATAGCTATAGCTGAAGAAATAGCTGTGAGGCCCCGTCTGCATCCGTACAAACACGCCGTACATCAGCAACATCGACACCACGGTGAAGGCGCTGTATGCGCGCCAACTGGGCTGCGGCACGAACTCGGGGATGATCATCGACACTGTGACGGCGGTCAGGATCATCACGCTATACGTGCGCGCCGAATCGTCGTTGTAGGCCTGCTCGCCGTGCTTGAACCCGCCGATCAGGGCCGCCACGCCCAGGATGCCGTTGATATCCAGCATCACCGCCGAATAGATGCTGTCCCGAACCAGCGTTGGCGATCCCGCCTTGGAGGCCACGATCACCAGCACAATCACTTCGACCAGCACCGCCGACAACGTCAGGATCATGCTGCCGTAAGGGTCTCCCAGTTTCTGCGCGATACGTTCCGCGTGGCGTGCCACGCTGAGCGATGCGGCAAGAATCGCCGCGATCAACACGGCGGTTTCCGCCAGGCTCGCGGCTTGCCCAAGCCCCTCCAGTTGCGGGTCGACCACGAACCCCGCGACCGCGAGCAAGCAGGCCAGCAGCAGGAACATTTCGGATTGCAGTAGGGATTTCATCGCAACCTGACAGGCTGAAACACCGAGAGCCTAGCACGCGCCGTTCCGGCGGCGGGGTCACCGCTTAGGCACACGGCTTGCTGTATTCAAGGTCCGTGCATGTATGGATGCGGCGCCATGCCGACTAAAAACGCAGCAAAGCAGAAAACCAGATCCAGGCCGCGATCACGACCCGGGACGGCCGGCAAACGCAATCCGGTCTCCCATTTTTTTGACCGCTTCGCATCGCTCGTGACCAAGTGGGCCGGTTCGCCCGTCGCCTTCGGCATCGCGCTGATCGCGGTCGCCCTGTGGGCGGTTTCAGGGCCCGCATTCGGCTTCTCCGAGACCTGGCAGCTGGTCATCAACACTGGCACCACCATCATCACGTTCCTGATGGTTTTCCTGATTCAGCAAAGCCAGAACAAGGATAGCGAGGCGCTTCACCTGAAGCTCGACGAGCTGCTGATCGCGGTGAAGGGTGCCGACGAGCAACTGGTCGACGCCGAACGTCTGGACGAAGACAAGCTTCTTGCATTAGCGTCCGCGTTGACGGCGCGCGCCCGCAAGCAGCATCGGCAACGGGCGCGCAGCCGCCGCCAACGCTGACAACTGTCCGGCCCCTCGGGCGCGGACTTTCGCTCGCACCCTGCTGGGGTCAGGCCGACACGGCGATCTGGCGGATAGCGGCCTGTGTGATCGCGGCAAACGCCTTCGGATCGTTGAACGCACGCGCTGTCAGCATTGCGCCATGCACGGTGGACATGAAGGCCTGCGCCTCGACCTGCGCGCTATCGCGCAATTGAAATCGCCCCGCTTTCGCCCCAGCTTCAAGCACCGACGCGATCCACGCGGTCAGGTCCCTGAAATAGGCCCGCACCTCGGCCGCCACTTCCGGCGGAATCATCGGCGACTCCGCCGCCAGCATCGCACAGATGCACATCGAGGCGCTGCCTTCGCGGATGCACTTGGCCCAGTAATCCGTGTAGGCAGTCAGACGCCCCACCGGATCCGCCACGTGCTGATCCAGCGCCGCAAGCCCGGCAAGGGCCTCTTCGCGATGGCGCATGACGACGGTCAGAACGAGCTCGGCCTTCGTCGGAAAGTGATGGTGGATGCTGGGTTTGCCGATGCGCACGCGCTCGGACACGTCCGCGTAGCTGAACCCGTGATAGCCGCCTTCGGCGAGCAGCAGTTTCGTGTGCGCGACGATCTCGGCGGCACGGGCAGAAAGTTCCAGGCTTATGGCCAAAATGACTCCGATTGGCGGGATAGCGCAAGTCGATATAGATGCCAGCCAATCTATTAGTTGGTCGGTACGGTGTCAAGACGGCCTTGTCGCCGCCTTGACCCCCTCCCACTACGGAATCGCTGACACGTCCCGCCCCGTGGGCGCCGCGAGGCTGCCCGACGGAATCGCCGGCTCCGGCGGACGCGCCGGAGTCGTTGGACGAGGCGGATACGAAGGCCGCAACGCACGCGACTGCGCCGACTGCGCCGACTGCGCCGCCTGCAACGCCCGCACCGTTCGCAGTCGCCTTACCTGATCGTCAAGCTGCGCCCGCAGGCGCTCAATCTCCGCGTCATCGGCCGAACGCTCGGCCGCGCCGCGCACGTCTGCCATCAGCTTCTCCAGACGCGCCATGTCAGGATCGGTCATCGGATTGCTGATGCGCCGCACCTGCATGCGGCCCATCAACTCGGAGACGCGGTCGCGCATCGCCACCGCAGCCATGGCGCGCAAGGGCTGGCGCAAGAAACGCGGCCATCCCAGCGTCGCCCCCGCGGCAAGTGCGGCCGTTCGGGCCCACGCCGCGCCCACGGTATTGCGGGGCGCGGCGCTGCGCCGCACGGGAACGGCGAGCGCCTGGCGGTCGCGCTCCATCTTGGCCAGAAGGGCCACCTTGTCAGCCAGCGTGGTCGTCTTGGGCATAATGGCTCCGTGCAACAGCGGTATCGAGGCGCACCTGATGGCTCAGCTCCGCAAAGGGCGACCCCTTCGGCGCGCTACGTGTCGAAATGGCGAGCGAAATAAGCGTGATCAGCAACCACGCGCCGGCGACAAGCCACGCCGCCAGCTTGCGATGCTCGGTATCCCAGAAGCTCACAATGGCGGCCACCGACACGAACCCCAACGTGCCCAGCCCGCAGAAAACCAGGGCCACACTGCTGATCACGGTGGCGACCAATGCGGCCCGGTATAGGGACAACTCGATTCCCACCAACTCGACATAGTCCCCCGAGCGTTCGGCGGCAAAGGCCGCGATGCGGCGCAATCTGCGCAATCGTTCCGAAATCATGGCGTCTCCTTGGGGCGATGACGCGCGATGTCAGCAAATGCCATACCCGTTCGCCCCGCGAGGCGCCACCATCGCAGCGCGCCCGTTACCGGTAATGCTCCGGCCAGAACTGCGCGTGGAGTTGGGCACTGAAGGCGTCCACGGAGGCGGTGGCGACCCCTGTCACCAGGAACGCGTCGCTGGCCAACAACTCCGCCAGGGCGTCACGGTCGGCGCAATGGGCAATCACGATTCCCCCCCTGCCATCCTCAGCGGGCCCCGCAGCCAAGATTTGCCGCGACGCGATCCCATCGGACAGCCATTGCTTATGCGATTCAAGATGAGCCCCCAGGCTATCCTTGGGCACTGTGTAGGTCAGTTTCACGATGAAGATCATTTCGCCGCCTCAGACCGTCAGCGCCAACCGAACCACTTGATCGACCTGCCCACGCGCCACCGCCATCGATGCAGCGCTGGCCTGCGCTCCACGCGACATGTTTTCCGCACGCACAAACTGGACGTCGGAAATGCCCATGAAGCCAAACGCCGCCTTGATGTACGCCTCCTGGAAATCCAGCCCGCTCATTGCGCCGGAGAGATAACTGCCACCCCGCGTCGACACCACGACGACCGACTTGGGACCGGCTAGCCCCACAGGGCCTTCCGGCGTGTACTTGAACGTGCGGCCAGGTTGCAGGATGCGGTCGATCCACGCCTTCAACTGGCTGGACACAGAAAAGTTGTACATGGGCGCGCCAATCACCACGACATCACTTGCCAGAAACTCGTTGACCAGCGTCTCGGAACGCGCGTGCTCCTTAAGCGTTTCAGCGTCCAAACTGGAAGGACCAATCGGACGAAAGCCAGCCGCGATCGCCCCCGTCAGGTGAGCGATTGGCTCCCCGACTACGTCCCGGTAAATCACCCTGCTGGAGGGGTCACGCGAAATGATCGAGTCGATCACTTCATGCGTCAGCGCACGAGACGACGACGCGTCGCCAAGAATGGAGGAATCAATCAGCAGTACTTGCATGGGAATTCTCGGAAAGGACAGAGTGAAGGCACTCTACTGCTGCGAACCTCCCAGCGCTAGAATGCGACAACATGACGCTTTGTCTCGTCGGGCAGGACAATAAAAAGGGAGTCGCAGGTGATCGATCTGAACGATTTGGCGTTGTTCGCCGCCGTCGTGGAACACGGCAGCTTTTCCAGCGCGGGCCGTGCGCTGGGGTTTCCCAAGTCGAAGGTGAGCCGGCGGATTGGCGAGCTGGAAGCGCGATTGGGCGTGCGGCTGCTGCACCGTTCCACGCGCGTTATCAGCCTGACCGATGCCGGCAGCGAGTTCTACAAACACTGCCAAAGCGTCACCGACGCGGCCAAGGCCGCCGTCGACGTGGCCCAGCGAGCCGCAGAAGGTCCCATCGGCAAGGTGCGAATCAGCTGTCCGGTTGGCGTCGCGCACCTTTTCCTGGCCCGTATCCTGCCGCAATTCCTGCGCAGCGAACCGGCGGTTCAACTCGAGTTCGAGATCACGAGCCGGCGGGTCGACGTGATTGCGGAGGGATTTGACGTCGCCATTCGCATTCGAACCGTCTTGGACGATTCCGAACTCGTGGTGCGCTCATTGGGCGTCAGCGAGCAAGTCCTCGTCGCCAGTCCATCATTCGTGGCCGAACATGGCCCTTTCGAGACGCCGCAGCATCTGCAGGGCGTTTCGGGCGTTGGTCCCAAGGGAGTCAACGGTGAACCGCCCCGCTGGCGGATCGCCGCCGCGGATGGCTCGGTTCAGACGGTCGAGTATCGGTCGCAGCTGGTGACCGACGATGTCTACCTGCTTTATCACGCGGCGGTGGCGGGCGCGGGCGTGGCGCATCTTCCGATTCACGTGTGCGCAAGCGCGCTGGCCAGCGGTCAGCTCGTCGCGCTGCTGCCGGCGCATGCGCCCTCCCAGCATCAACTGCACTTGGTGTACCCGTCACGGCGAGGCATGGTGCCCGCCGTGCGGGCGTTCATCGAGCATCTTGCCCGCACGGTTCCGCCCACCATGAAGCACCCTACTGGCCAATACGGCTGCGACCCGCTGCCCCCGGGCGCCTGAACGACGCTCGCCCGGTCGTCAATAAAAAACGCTGCGGCAGCAAGGCGCCGCGGTGACGGCCGCGCAGCGAGATCATTAACCTGAAGGCAGGTAGACCGGGACGCGCCCCCTATGTCCGCCCGGCCGCGCGTCGCCCGGTCAATCGAAGCAACAGCCCCGCTAGCTGCTCCAGCCGATAAGGCTTGGACAACAGCGGAATACCCTCTTGCCCCGCCCTTTTCACTTCCTCGCCCAGAAAGCCAGTCATCAATGCCACCGGAAGTTCGGGCCGTTGCGCGCGGACTTCCCGGGCCAATTGAATACCGCTCTTGCCGCCGGGCATCATGGCATCCGTCAGCATGACATCGATGACGGCGTTGTTGCTCAACACTTCAAGGGCTTCGGCTGCACTGGCGGCGGGCGTCACCACATAACCCAGCTCTTCCAGCATGCTGGCGGTCAAGGTCGCAACTGCAGCGTCGTCTTCGACCAGCAGCACGTTCAGCGCTGCGGGCCGTTCCTGGACTGTGCCGGCCTCACCAGACTTTCCCTGCGCAGCCAACCGCCGTTTTGACCGAGGCAGGCAGACCGAGACGATGGTGCCAACGTCCATCTCCGTGGAGAGCTCGATGGCGCCGCCCGACTGTTTGGCAAAGCCGTACGCCTGCGCCAGTCCCAGCCCCGAACCCTTGCCGACGTCCTTCGTGGTGAAGAACGGTTCAAACACGCGTTCAGCCACCGCCGCGCTCATGCCCGTTCCGGTGTCTGACACCCGCAATGCGATGTGGTCGACGGTCAATTCACCCTTTCCGGATGCGGGCACGTTCTCTGTCCGGATTTCGATCACGCCGCCGTCGGGCATGGCGTCGCGCGCATTGACCGCCAGATTCAAGATGACGAGTTCCAGCTCGCCGGGGTCCACTTCGACCGGCCAAAGATCGTCAGCCAGCGCCAACGCAATGACGATGTCGCCGCGCAGGCTGCGCTCCAGCATCTCGAGCATGTTTCGAACGACCACGTTCAAGTCCAGAACCTGCGGACGCAAGGCCTGACGCCGCGCAAACGTCAGCAGTTGGCGCGACAACGACGCGCCCCGATCCACCGCCTGTCTCATCGAGGAATACAAGCGGGTGCGCCGCGCGTCGTCGATCGGTCGCTGCAACATTTGCAGCCCGCCTGAAATGACCATCAGCAGGTTATTGAAATCGTGAGCCACCCCGCCCGTCAGCTGACCCAGCGCTTCGAGCTTTTGCGCCTGACGCAACGATTCTTCGATCTTGCTGCGTTCCCGCATCTGCTGCTGAAGTTCGGCATTGGCCACTTCCAGTTCGCGCGTCCGGCTTGCGACGACCGACTCCAGCACCTGGGCAGCCTGCTTCTCAGCCTGAAGCAACGAGCGGATCTCATATTGCCGAGTCCGGGCCCGCGCCGCCGTTTGAACCATGGTGGTCAATGCAAGGCTCTGAACCGGCCGCTCCAGCAGCGAAACGTTGCCCAGCAGTTCGATCATTCGCTCCCGCCACCGGACGACCGGGCCGGTCTGCGTCTTGCCCGTCAACACGACAAAAGGCAGCCCGGACCACGCCGGCTGGGCCTTCAACCACTCGGCTACCCGCTCCAGGCTTTTGCCGAACAAGCCTTCCTCGGTCAAGCAGACGGTCAGCACACCGGCCTCGGCCTGCATCAGCAGGTCCTCGATATCCCGGCAAACGAGCGTGTCGAAGCCCGCGCGCTGCAGCAACCGCGCGCCGGCCTCCCCGTCGCGGCCGATCGGCGCAAAGACCAGCACGCGTGCTTCGGCGTCCTCAGGTCGGCGCATCGGGATTATTCAGCAGAAGGCGCAAGTCGTCGCCCGTGTATTGCGGCTGTCCGGAGAATATTCCGTGAAAGGAGGTCAATGGCGGGCCGACGACCAGCCCTTCTCCCGACATGCTGAATTCGCGGATGGCATGCTCGTGTGGACCACTGCGCTTCTTGACGACGGAAATGGCGCGCCTGACGCGCCCGTCAAACTCAAAATACCGCAGCATGATCACGGTATCGCTGAGATAGCTGATGTCCATGGGCGTTTCCATCGGTCCTACCAAACCGTGCTGCGCCAGGATCATC
>CBHWAL010000103.1:0-10967 GCA_966111495.1 uncultured Achromobacter sp.
GGAAGACGGTGGAGGGGCTGACACCGCGCGCCGCGCACGCGTCGCGCACCGAGGGCAGCTTGTCGCCGGCCCGCAGGACGCCGCTTGCGATCGACGAGGCGATCTCGTCGGCCAGGGTTTCGTAAAGGCTCACGGTGCCGCAGGGCGACGTTGCGGGCTCATTTGCTGCTTTGGAGGATCGCCATGGCTTGGCGTTCCATGAATTCGCCCAGTGTGTCGATGCCGCGCAGCTTGAGGATGGTGTTGCGCACCGCCGCCTCGACCAGCACGGCCAGGTTGCGGCCCGCGGCCACTTGCAGCATCACCTTGCGCACGGGCAGGCCCAGCATGTCCTGCGTGATGTCCTGCAGCGGCAGGCGTTCGAACTTGTCCTGCGCGGTGGCGCGCACCAGGTGCACGATGAGCTTGAGCCGCATCTTGCGGCGCACCGAGGTTTCGCCAAAGATCGTGCGGATGTCGAGCAGCCCCAGGCCGCGGACTTCCAGCAGGTTCTGCAGCAGTTGCGGACAGTGGCCTTCGATCATGTTGGGCGCGGTGCGCGAGAACTCGACCGCGTCGTCGGCCACCAGGCCATGGCCGCGCGAAATCAGTTCGAGCGCCAGTTCGCTTTTGCCCAGGCCCGATTCGCCCGTGATCAGGACGCCCAGTCCCAGCACGTCCAGGAACACGCCGTGCACCGTGGTGGTGGGCGCGAGCTTCTTGCCGAGATAGATGCGCAAGAGGTCGATGAGCTGCGCGGCGGCAACCGGCGTGGACAGCAGAGGCACTTGATGCTGGTCGCACTGGTCGACCAGATCTTGCGGCGGCGTCAGGCCATCGGCCAGCAGAATCGCCGGCACGCCGCCGATCAGCAGCTCGTCCATGTGGTGCATGCGGCGGCGCAGGTCGAAGCGCGTGTAGTACGCCAGCTCTTCCTGGCCGAACACCTGGATGCGCGACGGGTGGATCAGGTTCAAGTGGCCGACGAGATCGGCGGCCGCCATGCCGTCATCGGGAATCGCGCGGTCCGCGGCGCCCTGGCCCGAAATCCAGTTAAAGGGGATTTTGTCGGCGTTGTCGTCGACGAGTTCCTGCACCGTGAGCATGGCAGCGATTCCGCGTGGGATCAGAGTTGGCCGGTCGTGAGCATTCTGTGGACGATGGCCGGATCCGGTTCGGTGGCCAGGGCCTCGCGCAATGCCTTGTTGGACATGAGCTGGGCGAGTTCGGCCAGGATGTCCAGGTGCTGCTGCGTGGCGGTTTCAGGCACCAGCAGGCACAGCAGCATCGACACGGGCTGTCCGTCGGGCGCATCGAAGGTGATGGGTTGGGCAAGGCGGATAAACGCCGCCAGTGCCTGCTCCAGACCTTTTACGCGGCCGTGCGGCACGGCGACGCCCTGACCCAGGGCGGTGGACCCCAGGCGCTCGCGGGCAAAGAGGCTGTCGAACACGAGGGCGCGTGCCAAGCCGTTGTTGTTTTCAAAAAGCAGACCGGCCTGTTCGAACGCACGTTTCTTGCTCGTGGCGAGCATATCGAGCACGACGTTGCCGGCGGGGAGGATGCGCGACAAATGATTCATCAGGTCATTATATGGTTATATGACGCACTGCAACAATCAACCGTCCCGGGCCTCGGAAGACCGATGAGCCAACGGGACCACAAGAGCGACAGCATAGTCTGATCGCGATACCTTGTGGACATTCTGGGCCTGGCAGGGTTCCCGCAGACGCACGTATCGGACAAACGCAGGGAAAACGCCAAGTGGCCGGCAGGCGGCAGCAGGGTGAATCAGGGGGATTGGGTGGTGCAGGAGGGGAGTTTGCCGATGCCCCAGCTGGACGCAAGGTCTAGCGGGACACCGGGACTTAGGCAGGATCCTGGGATCGCTGTACTGCTAGTCGCTCAGGTGAGCGGTCATGAAGCGCGTTACTGCTGGGGTGGCGAGAGGGTCGCCGCTTGCCGCTTCACAGACTCTGCTGAATGACTTCTTACCTTGTCCTTGTGCTTGATGACCTGACGGTCGACTTTGTCAGCAAGAAGGTCGATGGCCGCATAGAGGTTTTCATCGGTTGCTTCACAATGAATATCCTTGCCGCTCAGACGCATGGTGATTTCGGCTCTATGCCGCAGGGGCTCTACTGAGAGCATGACCTGGGTATCGATGACGTGATCGAAATGCCGCAGCACTCGCGCCAGTTTGTTCATGACATATTCCCGGATGGCCGGGGTGACGTCGAGGTGACGACCGCAGATGCTCAGGTTCATAGTGTGCTCTCCTTCTAAAAGAGGAAAAAAGTGCGCAAAAGGCGCGGTAAGTTCGTAGGCGTTCTCCTTCAATAAGCAGGGTTCGTTTAGCTCTAGTGTATAGACTCGGGCCGATAAAACAAGCTGACCTACCGCAACTTCATGGCATTTTTATGGCTGAGCCCTAGCGCGTATGGCGGTCTTTTTTCATGCGTTACGGGGTCTTTCAGCCGGCGGTTACATACGGAAGTGTTCGCCCAGGTACACGCGGCGAACGGCGGGATCGCCCACGATCTCGTCGGGGTGGCCGTCGGTCAGCACCTTGCCTTCACTGATGATGTAGGCGCGGTCGCAGATGCCCAGCGTTTCGCGCACGTTGTGGTCGGTGATCAGCACGCCGATGCCGCGGCCCTTCAGGAAGCGCACGATGCGCTGGATTTCGATGACGGCGATGGGATCCACGCCGGCAAACGGTTCGTCCAGCAGGATGAAGCGCGGGCTGGTGGCCAGCGCGCGCGCGATTTCCACGCGCCGGCGTTCACCGCCCGACAGCGAAATCGCGGCATTGCTGCGGATGTGCCCGATCTGCAGCTCTTCGAGCAGCGATTCCATCTGTTCGTTGATCTTGGGGGTCGACAGCGGACGGCCATCCGCACCCACCTGCAGTTCAAGCACCGCGCGGATGTTCTGCTCCACCGTCAGGCGGCGGAACACGGAGGCATCTTGCGGCAGATACGACAGGCCCATGCGCGCACGCTTGTGGATGGGCATCGCGGTGATGACGGAGCCGTCGATTTCAATGCGGCCCGCGTCCGCCGGCACCAGGCCGACGATCATGTAGAAGCTGGTGGTCTTGCCTGCGCCGTTGGGGCCCAAGAGGCCCACGACTTCTCCGCTGACCACGGACAGGGACACATCCTGCACGACGGTGCGGCCGTTGTAGGTCTTGCGCAGTCCGGTTGCGCGCAGGCTGCCCTGCTTGACGCCCGAAGGGGCGGAGGTCACGGGGGTCGGCACTGAAGGTTGATTCATCGTGGCTGCGATTGGTGTTGCGGGGGAAGCGCTTCAGCGCCCTTTCTTGGTTGCCTGCTGTTTGCGGCATTCAGCGACGGCGGCGTCCAGCTTGGCGCGCGGTTCGGCCAGGGACCGCACGCGTCCGCCAGCTGCGGCGGAGTTCGGGCCGCCTTGCGCTTCGTAGGTGCCGGACTTCTCGTTGTAGCGTACCCGCTCGCCGCGAATGGTATCGAACGGTTTCCCACAGACGTAGCGGACGATGACGGCCTGGCCGATCAGGTCGAACGTGCTGTTAGTGCCGTCGTATTCGGCGCGCAGGCCCTTGCCTTCGATGAGTTCGAAGCTGTCGGGGCGCTCCTGGCGGATCGTGACCACCTTGCCTTTGTCGGCGATGGCCGTGCCGTATTGGTTGCCCTGCGCATCCTCGTTCATTTGCAGCGTGTCGGACGACAGCGTCATCAGCCCGCGCGTCAGGTTGACGTTGCCCGTGAACACGCTTTGTTTCTTCACGTCGTCGTAGTGCAGCGTGTCCGACAGGATCAGCGTGCTGGGCTCTTCGGCAGGCGTGGCCGCTTTCGGTTCCGCCGCGTGCGCCGGCGCAAGCGCGCAGGCCGTCAACAGCACGGCGCCCATCAGGCGGGTCGTCGGGGCGAGGAAGGTCCGAAGGTCGGTCATGGTTTTTTCTGGTTAGAGTTGTTGGCAGGAATTTCGGTGCGGCGCTGCTGTTTGCCTTCCGAACCGGCAATTTCCACGTCGGTCGATGCCGAAACCTGCAATTGGCGAGTCTTGTTGTTGTAGTGCATGCCCGTGCCCTGCATGCGCGAGCGGCCCTTCAGGACCGTGGCGGGCAGGTCGGTGAACACCACGTCTTCGTCGGGCAGGATGATGAGCTGCTGGCTGCGCACGTCCAGCATGTCGTTCTCGGCATCGGGCTGGCGCAGCACATGGGCATCGCCTTGCATGACGATGCGCTTGCCGCCCTGTTCCATCACGGCCGTCTTGGAAACCGCCACCGTGATCGGATTGGACTCGCGCTGGCCCACGGCGCGCGGGGCCGTGACGTGATACGAGTCGTCGTCGGGGAAATGCTCCATGTAGTCGCCTTCGAGGCGGTTGATGGGTTTGCCCGTGGGATCGGTACGCAGCATCACGAATTCGCGCGACCACGCATCCATTTCGTGGGTGACGCGGCGCGGCGGGTCCACCTGGATGGCGCGCTGCGCGTAATCGGCCGCCCACCACGAACTGGTGACCAGCACCAGCAGCAGGAACAGCGCGATCAGTGAGGGAAAACGTTCTTTCATCGGGTGCGCCGCGAGGGCGTATATGTTGAGGGCGGAATCACTGGATCGCCCCGGGGCCCAGCAGGCCCGGCGCAGCCAGGAAGGCGCCCAGGCGGCCTTGCGAGGCCAGGAGGAGATCGCAGCATTCGCGCACGGCCCCGCTTCCGCCGGGCAGGGTCGAGACCCAGTGCGCGGCCTGGCTGACGTAGCCGGGGGCGTTGGGCACGCTGGCGGCAAAACCCGCGCGCTGCAAGGCCGGCAGGTCGATGATGTCATCGCCCATATAGCCGGTTTGATTCAGTTGGACACCGCAGCGCTGCGCAAGTTCGGTCAGGGCGGTGCCCTTGTCGCGCACGCCCTGGATCACTTCGGCGATGCCGAGCTCGGCCGCGCGGCGCGCGACGATGGGGCCGGAACGGCCCGTGATCAGCGCGACTTTCAGCCCGCCTTCCATCAGCAGCCGCAACCCGTGGCCGTCCAGCGCGTGGAAGCGCTTTTGCAGTTCGCCGCCTTCGCCGTAATAGAGGCTGCCATCGGTCAGCACGCCGTCCACGTCGAAGACCATCAGCCGCACGGCCGCGGCGCGTTCGCGCACGATGGCGGGGATACGGGCAAGCACCAGCGCTTCGGCCGGGTGATTCACGGAAGCAGAGAGGTTCATAGTCATACCACTTTAGCGGCCATCAGATCGTGCATGTGCAATGCACCGACCAGCGCGCCGTCATTGTCCATCACCAGCATGTGATTGAGCCGTTGTTCGTCCATCTGCCGGGCGGCCTCGACGGCGAGTGCCTCGGGGTTGATGCTGCGCGGCGACCGCGTCATGCCCGCCTCGACGGTCAGGCTGCGGATGTCGCCGTGCCGCGCGATCAGACGGCGCAGGTCGCCGTCGGTGAAGATGCCCAGCGGACGGTGCTGGGCGTCGGTCACGACCGTCATGCCCATGCCCTTGGCCGACATGACCTCCAGGGCCTGCGACACCGGGGTGTCCGCCGTGACGATGGGCAGGGCGCCTCCCTGGCGCATGACGTCGCGCACGTGGGTGAGCAGCCGGCGGCCCAACGCGCCGCCCGGGTGCGAGCGGGCAAAGTCCTGCGGGCCGAAACCGCGCGCTTCCAGGCAGGCGACGGCCAGGGCGTCGCCCAGCGCCAGTGCGGCCGTGGTGCTGGCGGTGGGGGCCAGGTTCAGCGGGCAGGCTTCCTGGGCCACGCTGGCATCCAGATGGATGTCGGCCTGGCGGGCCAGTTCGGATTGCGGGTTGCCGGTGATCGCGACCAGGCCCGCGCCCATGCGGCGCACCACGGGCAGGATGGTCAGCAGTTCCTCGCCCGAGCCCGAATAGGAAATGGCGATGAGCACGTCGTCGCGGGTGATCATGCCCAGGTCGCCATGGACGGCCTCGGCGGCGTGCACGAAGAAGGCGGGGGTGCCGGTGGACGCCAGCGTCGCGGCGATCTTGCGCGCGATGTGTCCCGTTTTTCCGATGCCGCTGACGACCACCCGGCCGCGGCAGGCAAGCAGCAGGTCGACGACCCGCGTGAAGCTGTCATCCAGCCGGGCGGACAGGTCTTGCAAGCCCTGGCTTTCGATCTGTAGCGTTCTGCGCGCAGATGCCAGCGCGGTGCCGGACGATGAGGTGGGATGGTCGGTCATGGGGCGGATTTTAATCTCAGTATGCTAGTTTGCCCCGCGCAGGGGCGTATGGCATGCTGGCGAGTCTTTCAATGGCTTTCAAACTTTCCTTCCAGGCCCGCTCCATGTCCAGCATTTCCAGTCCCGTCCTTGGCACGCCACTGTCCCCCCTGGCCACCCGCGTCATGCTGCTGGGGTCCGGTGAACTGGGCAAAGAGGTCATCATTGCCCTGCAGCGCCTGGGCGTCGAAGTCATTGCGGTGGATCGGTATGCCGACGCCCCGGGCCATCAGGTGGCGCACCGGGCGCATGTGGTCTCGATGACGGACCCGCAGGCCTTGCGGCAGGTCATCGAGCAGGAGCAGCCGCACGTTATTGTCCCTGAAATCGAGGCCATTGCCACCAGCTTGCTGGTGGAACTGGAAGCGGCCGGCGTGGCGCGGGTCACCCCGACGGCCCGCGCGGCGCAGCTCACCATGAATCGCGAAGGCATCCGCCGCCTGGCGGCCGAGACCCTGGGCCTGCCGACCTCTCCCTATAGCTTCGTCGACACCGAGGAAGAACTGCGCCAGGCCATCGACGGCGGCATCGGCTATCCCTGCGTCATCAAGCCGGTCATGTCGTCCTCGGGCAAGGGCCAGTCGGTCATCAAGAGTGCCGACGACGTGGCCTCCGCGTGGCGCTATGCCCAGGAAGGGGGCCGGGTCGGAGGCGGCCGCGCCATCGTCGAGGGGTTCATCCGCTTCGACTACGAAATCACCCTACTGACCGTGCGCGCCCGCGGCGCCGGCGGCCAGGTCGAGACCCGGTACTGCGAGCCCATCGGCCACAAGCAGGTTGACGGCGACTACGTCGAAAGCTGGCAGCCGCACCCCATGTCGCCCGCGGCGCTGCAGCGCGCCCGCGACATCGCGCTGGCCGTCACGTCCGAACTTGGCGGCCTGGGCATCTTCGGCGTCGAGCTCTTCGTGGCGGGCGACCAGGTCTGGTTCTCGGAAGTCAGTCCGCGTCCGCACGACACCGGCATGGTCACCATGATTACCCAGGTGCAGAACGAATTCGAACTGCACGCCCGCGCGCTGCTGGGGCTGCCGGTCGATCCCAGCCTGCGCCAGCCGGGCGCCAGCAGCGTCATCTACGGCGGCGTGGAAGCGGGTGCGGTGTCGTTCCATGGCGTAGCCGAGGCCCTGTCTGAGCCCGGCACGGACATCCGTCTGTTCGGCAAGCCCGAATCGTTCGTCAAGCGCCGCATGGGCGTGGGCCTGGCCGTGGCCGAGGACGTAGCCGCCGCCCGCGCCAAGGCCAAGCGCGTGTCCGCCGCCGTGACCGTCAAGGCCGGCTGATCGCCCTGAGCCCTGCGTCGCTGACGGGGTAACAGCCCCCGGCAACCCTTCCGCAGTCCCCCTTTGAACGCCACCCGCCCATCGGCCGGTGGCGTTTTTGCTGTCCGCGGCGCCCGCCAAGTGTTGTATGGCTGTCACGTTGAACGGCTAATTTGCCGTGCGCGCCCTCTGAATGGCGTTGGTTTGCGCGCTTGCCCCTGCTGCAGGTGTGGTTTGCGCTTTCTCATCGTTTGTTCGATAATTTCAGAAATTTCTGAAAGCAACGTAACTGCATATGTCGTGCAGGGTTCGTTGTGTGACTGGCTGATCCTCATGGCGCTTTCCCCCCAGATTGAACGTTTCGTCCTGCACTTCGGTGAAATGGGCAGCCGTTGGGGCGTAAATCGCACCGTCGGCCAGATCTACGCCTTGCTGTTCCTGGCGCCGCAGCCGCTCAACGCCGACGACATCGCCGAAGCCCTGGGCTTTTCGCGTTCGAATGTCAGCCTGGGTCTGAAAGAGCTGCAGTCCTGGCGCCTGGTCAAGCTGATCCATCAAGTGGGCGACCGCCGCGACTACTTCGAAACCCCCAAGGACGTCTGGGAGATCTTCCGCATCCTCATGGAAGAGAAGCGCAAGCGCGAAGTCGATCCCACCCTCACGCTCCTGCGCGACACGCTGCTGGAGTCGCCGTCCGGCCCCAGCGAGGCCTACGCGCAACAACGAATGACCGAAATGCTGGAGCTCATCGAACTATCTACCGGGTGGTTCGATGAGGTTCAACGGCTGCCGCCCGAAACCCTGCAAAGCCTCATGAAACTTGGTTCCAAGGTGCAGAAGGTGTTGGGATTCGCCGGCAAATTGCGGGGCAAGGGCTGACCCGTCACGCCTCGATTTTTCAGGAAACCTCTATGAAGTTGTATGCAACGCCCCTAACATGGCGCGTCAGACGGCCTGGGAACCATGCCGGTTGCCGCAGCGCGTCGACGCCTTGGGAGCAGCCTCATGATTGATATCGATGTCGTGAATCTCTCGCGGTTCCAGTTCGCCGCGACCGTGCTCTACCATTTCATCTTTGTCCCGCTCACGCTTGGCCTGTCGTTCATCCTGGCCATCATGGAAAGCGTGTACGTCATGACTGGCCGCCCCATCTGGAAGAAGATGACGATGTTCTGGGGCACGCTGTTTGGCATCAACTTTGCGCTAGGCGTGGCGACCGGTGTGGTGATGGAGTTCCAGTTCGGCATGAACTGGTCTTACTACAGCCATTACGTGGGCGACATCTTCGGCGCGCCGCTGGCGCTCGAAGGGCTGATGGCATTCTTCCTGGAAGCCACCTTCGTCGGCCTGTTCTTCTTCGGCTGGAACCGCATGTCCAAGGTCAGCCACCTGGCCGTGACCTGGCTGGTCGCCTTCGGCACCAACTTCTCGGCCCTGTGGATCCTGATCGCCAACGGCTGGATGCAGAACCCGGTCGGCGCGATCTTCAATCCGGACACGATGCGTATGGAAATGACCGACTTTGCCGCGGTCATCTTCAACCCCGTTGCGCAAGCGAAGTTCGTGCACACCGTCAGCGCCGGCTACGTGGCAGGCGCCATGTTCGTCATGTCGATCAGCGCCTGGTATCTGCTGCGCGGCCGCCATATCGACCTGGCCAAGCGCTCGATGGCGGTGGCCGCCAGCTTCGGTCTGGCCGGCGCGCTGTCGGTGGTCGTGCTGGGTGACGAAAGCGGTTACCTCACCACCGAACACCAGAAGATGAAGATCGCGGCCATGGAGTCCATGTGGCATACCGAGCCCGCGCCCGCATCGTTCAACCTGTTCGCCATCCCGAACCAGGCCGAGCGCCGCAACGATTTCGCGATCGAGATTCCCTACGTCATGGGCATCATCGGCACGCGGTCGCTGACCACGCCGCTGCTGGGCATCAACGACCTGATCCTGCGCGCCGAGAATCGCATCCGCGACGGCCTTGTGGCCTATGAGGCCTTGCAGAAGATCCGCGCCAATCCCAAGGATGTCGATGCCCGCATGGTGTTCGACAAGACCTGGCCGGACCTGGGTTATGCGCTGCTCGTCAAGCGCCATGAGGAGGACCTCAGCAAGGTCACCGAGGCGCAAATCAAGCAGGCCGCGATCGATACCGTGCCGACCGTGGCGCCGCTGTTCTGGGCGTTCCGCATCATGGTCGCGGTGGGCATGTACCTGATCCTGTTCTTCGGCGTGGCGTTCTGGCTTGCGTCCCGCGGCCGCCTGGACAGCAGTCCCCGTCTGCTCAAGGTGGCGCTGTGGAGCCTGCCGCTGCCGTGGATCGCCATCGAAAGCGGCTGGTTCGTCGCCGAGTACGGCCGCCAGCCCTGGGTGATCGAAGGCGTGCTGCCCACGTATTACGCGGCATCGGGCCTCACGATCACCGACCTCGTCATCAGTCTGACGATCTTCCTGGTGCTGTACACGATCCTGCTCATCATCGGCGTGAAGGTCATGCTGCATGCCATCAAGGCCGGACCGAAATCCGACGGGCCGGCGCCGGGTGATGCCGCCGCCGATCCCGTCCACGCCGCCGTGCGCGCCTAAGGGGAGAAACGCAAATGGATACCCTTATTCCTTTCGACTACGGCACGCTGCGCGTGGTGTGGTGGGCGTTGATGGGCGCGTTGCTCATCGGCTTTGCCGTCATGGATGGCTTCGATCTGGGCGTGGCCGCGCTGTTGCCGGTGGTCGCCAAGACCGACGCCGAGCGCCGCATCGTGATCAACGTGGTGGGGCCGGTATGGGAAGGCAACCAGGTCTGGCTCATCACCGCGGGCGGCGCCATCTTCGCCGCGTGGCCGTTGCTTTACGCCGCATCGTTCTCGGGCTTTTACCTGGCGATGATGCTGGTGCTGCTTGCGCTCATCCTGCGGCCGGTCGGCTTCAAGTACCGCAGCAAGATGGAAGGCACGCGCTGGCGCAACCGCTGGGATGCCGTGCTGTGCTTCTCGGGCGTGCTGGCGTCGCTGGTGTTTGGCGTGGCCATGGGCAACGTCATCCTCGGCGTGCCGTTCACGTATGACGCGGTGACGCTGCGTCCGATGTACGAAGGGCACTTCTTCCAGCTCTTCATGCCCTTCGCCTTGCTAGCCGGTGTGCTGAGCGTGGTGATGCTGACCATGCACGGCGCGGTGCTGCTGGCCTGGCGCACGGATGATCCCGTGTCCTCGCGGGCGCGCAACTGGGGCCGGCTGTGCGCAATGCTCACCGCCGCGCTCTTCGTGGCCGGGGGCTTCTGGGTCGCGGGCGGCGTGCCGGGCCATGCGATCACCAGTGTAGTTGACCCGGCCGCGCCGTCGGACCCGATGCTCAAGTCCGTGTCGGTGCAGACCGGCGCCTGGATGGCCAACTACGCGAAGTGGCCGTGGATGTGGATCGCGCCCGCGCTGGGCGTGGCCGGCGCCGTGCTCGCGGGGCTGCTGCTGACAGTGCGCGCCAACATGCTGGCGTTCCT
>CBHWAL010000104.1:0-10928 GCA_966111495.1 uncultured Achromobacter sp.
GTCCAGACCGACCGCGCGCCGCACCAGCGCCTACAGCACCGCCGCAAGCTCCAGGCCGGTCACGTCCGGTGGCAGACAAGCGTCGGCGCCGCAGAGCAACGTGCGAATGCGGCTTTCGGAATCTGTGAATGGGGCGATGGCCACGAGGCCCAGGCTGCGGTCGATGGCGCGCAGGCGCACAGCGGCGTTATGCACATCGGGAAGCGGGGCTTCCAGAACCACTAGCGGACTGGGCCGGCGGGAGTAGCGGTCGTAGACATCCACGAGATCGTGGCAGCGGCGGACGTTGAATCCCAGATGTGAAAGGGACTCGACGAGTCTGGCATGCCTGGCGTCGTCACGGCCAAGAAAAATGACATCCAGCGTGTTGTTCATTGATGCTTCCAATGAGGCGTCGCGGCAGGGCGCTGGCGCCTTGAAAAAGCCGGACGCCTGGCAGAGCCATGTCGTTGCCGGCCGTTGCGGCGCTTTTCCTTCCAGAGGCACGCCTGTGTTGCATTTAAACACGGGCGTGTTTTTTTGTGAAGATACGTTTCTATGGTTTCGGACGGTAACAAGCATCCGCAGGGGAATGGCGCGCCGTCCGTTGAAACAGCGTTTGATCCCCAATTTGCGTCAGAAAAATATTATGTATTACCGATACATTATTTTCTCTTTCGGCCGATCGATGCCCATAAACTCATGCGGCTTTTTTTGCTCTTGGTTTTGCTGCAGCGCCGCGTGACGGCAGCAGGTGAAACGCACGGCAATGCGCTGCAAACCGATGAAAGATATGACTTTTACGGGGCGGTTTGTGGCGGTAGGCGACGGCGCGCAGCAGCACGCGTGCAAGGCCTGGGGGGCCACGCGGCGATTTATGGATTAGCCCAGAAATTGGGGGCTAATCCCTTTGTTTGGCCGTGGATTTGAAATGCTTTAATCAAATAAAACCATACAAATTAATGTCTCGAGTTGATCGATTGGACACGTTTAGCCATCGTCTGCGCAACGCAAGAGTGCTTCAGGGGTGGACTCAAAAGGACTTGGCGGTCGCAAGCAATCTGTCGCAAAGCGCCATCGGCAACTACGAAAGCGGCCAGCGCCAGCAGCCTTCGAGCGAGGCGCTCATCAAGCTGACGCGCGCCCTGCGCGTCAATCCCCTGTGGCTCAGTACTGGCGAAGGGCCCATGCTCGACGCGCCATCCGGCCATGTTGCAGCGGGCAGGCTGGGCGAAATCCCCGACCCGCCCGCCTGGCCCTTCGAAACCATCTCCTACGCGGCCTACGCCCGTCTCACGCACCAGGAAAAGCGGCAGATCGAGCTGGTGCTGGGCGCCTACATCAAGGCACGCGGCGAATAGTCCCCATCGGCTGTGCGGGAACCTGCGGGCGCAGCCGGACATCGGCGGGGGCGCTGGCGCCGGTGCCGCGGGGATCGGTGCGCAGGCGGCTGCGCAGGCGCTCCACCGGATCCGCGATCAGGTAGTTCAGCACCGCCGAGACCCCGATGCAGCCGGTGATGGCCATGGCGGCGAACAGCATGGGCTGGTGCTCCTGCACGTCGTGCATGAGCCAGCTGAACGCCATGATGACCAGCATGTGGCAGATGTACAGGGGATAGCTGAGTTCACCAATTGCCTTGTCCAGCTTATGGCGTGACTGGAACAGGAAGGCCAGCGGCAGCAGCGCGGCGAACAGCAGGACGGCCAGGCCATCGCGCACCGTGGGATTGATGCCGATCGAGAAGTGTGCAACTGCATACAGGAACAGGATGCCGGTGCCCAGCTCGGGCAGGCGCTTGACGCGCTGCGTCCAGGCCTTCATGCGCGGCAGCAGCACCTGGTGCGACAGCGAGCCGATCAGAAACAGCGCCAGCTCTGTCGGGAAGAAGCGGTAGGTCCACGGATCGGAGCGGCCGACGCCGGTCCAGATCAGGAACGCGCGCAGGGCAAGCGAAGCAGCCAGCAACGCGAGCAGACGGCGCGGCGAGCGCAGGACGAAGGGCGCCACCAGGTAGAAGCTCATCTCGACGCCGAGGGTCCAGGCTTGCGGCACCAGCAGACCCTTGTACAGCGGCACGTCGCTGTTCGCGAAGCTGCCCGTGAAGGCCAGCGCAGAGTCGCGGATGCCGAAGAACATCAGCCAGTCCTGACCGAAGATGAAGAGGTTGGAGAAGAACAGGAACACTTCGGCGCTGAACGGCAGCGCTTCGTAGATGCGGAAGAACGAGCCGCCGCTCACGATGTGGGCCGTCAGCGTCAGCGCCGCTACCGCCAGATAGATCGGGAACAGCCGCAGAAAGCGGTTGGCGTAGAACTTGCCGGTGGCGCCCTGGTAGTGGTCCGTCGCCGTCAGCACGTAGGAAATCAGGAAGCCGGAAATCACATAGAAAAGCTGCACGGCAAGCCTGCCGCCGACAAGCTGATCGGCATAGCCTCCACCCAGGTGGTCCAGCACCACTGACAAAGCCAGTAAGGTTCTCAAGAAGCCCATCGCGCATCTCCCCGGTCGATATTGTTCTCAGGCCCGATGGGCCGGACACTGCGCATGCGGTGGTCGCGGGCTCCGCTCCTCTTTCCCTGTATTACTTTTTAGGCCGGAGTCATCAACTGTCATTGATTCTGCTCGCGGCGACTTACCCCCGCCATGCGGCATTCGATGCAGAACCCGCGATCATCGGAGTTAGAACCTCCGGCTCAATCGTGCATCTTTTGGATACGGCTGTCGGACGGAGAAAATCGCGTGATGCGCTGCAGGCCGGTTACATTACGACGGTACGCATCAATTGGAGGCTTGCTCATGCCCAACTTCCTGTCCACGCCCAGCAGGGTGCTCTGCCTGGGACTGTTGACCGCGGCGCTGGCCGGATGCGCCGGCATGACCGGCGGCGCGCGTCCAGAAGGCGCCGCTGCAGCCAGCGCCGCCACCAGCAAGGATTCGCTGGCGCAGACGAGCTGGGAACTGGTCCGTTGGGCGCAACCGGGCGGCGCGCTGCGCGACATTCCGCACGGCGACAACGGCGAGCCCATCCGCCTGACCTTCCTCGCGCAGGGCAAGCAATACCAGGTCAACGGATTCTCCGGCTGCAACCGTTACACGGGCACGTACAAGCTTGAGCGCAACAAGCTCGTCATCGACGCGCCCGCCACCACGCGCATGGCCTGCGTGCCGCCCGAGCGCGCCAAGCTGGAAGCCGACTACCTGCGCGCACTGCGCGCCATCGACACGTTCACGCTGGATAGCGGCGGCGCGCCGCGCCACCTGACGTTCAATCTGCGCGGCGGCGACGTGCTGGAGTTCGAGCGCCGCCAGGATCCCCCGACACCCTGAATCCCGCTTCGCTGAACGTTTCAAGGACCCGCATGCGCTTACCCCTTTTTCTGCGCCGCCTGGCGCCCGGCCTGCTGTGCGCGGGTCTCGTTGCCTGCTCGTCGCCGCCGACCGCGGCCGATGGCCAGGATCCGCGATTCCAGCCGACCTCCGCCTCCGACATTCTGGTGCAGACGAACTGGGATCTCGTGCGCTGGGTGCTGCCGGGCGGTGCGCTGCGCCCCGTGCCGCATCCATCGGCATCGCAGCGTGCCATCTCGGTGACCTTCATCCATGACCAGGGCTCACCGCGGATGCTGGGGTTTTCCGGCTGCAATTCATTCAACACGCCGTACACCTTTGCCAACGGGATCCTGATCGTGCGCGGCAATCCGGTGTCGACCGAGATCGCCTGCGCGCCGCAAGCCATGACGATCGAGCGCGATTTCCTGGCGGCGCTTACCGGCATCACCGCCAGTTCGCTCGACTACGCCAACAATCCGCAACGCATGGCCTGGAAGCTCAGCACGGGCGACACCCTGGAATTCGCGCGCAGACCGGACTCTGTCGCGGGCGGCCAGGGCGGAACCAAGCTGATCTACGTCGATGCGACGCGTGTGCCCTGCGACACCGGCGCCGGCCGCGCCCTGTGCTTCCTGGTGCGCGACGACCCCTACCAGCCCTGGCAGGTCTGGCACGGCCAGATCACCGGCTTCAATTACCAGTCCGGCGTGCGCTACCGGCTGCGCGTGGTCGAGGTCGACGATCCGAATCCCGTCGGCGCCGCGCCGCGGCATTGGGTGCTGGACGCGGTGGTCGAACAGCAGGTCGTCGTCACCCGTTGAGGGCGGCGGCATGCGGGCCAGGGGCGGCGCCGGCCGCTCTGCAATGGCCGCTGCGCCGCCGGCCACCGCCCAGCGATTATGATTACGGGCTTCGCCGCCCGTTTCTTATTGCTTTGCCATGACTTCCGTCGTCAATATCGCCGCTTACAAATTCGTTTCGCTGGATGCCCTGCCCGAGCTGCGCGAGCGCCTGCTCGCCGAGGCCGGCGCCGCCGGGCTCAAGGGCACGATCCTGCTGGCCGGTGAAGGCATCAACCTGTTTCTTGCGGGGGCGGCCGGCGGCATCGACACCTTCTTGGTGGGCCTGCGCGCCGATGCGCGGTTCGCGGACCTGGAGGTCAAGTTCAGCCACAGCAACGACGTGCCGTTCCGCAAGCTGCTGGTCAAGATCAAGCGCGAGATCATCCGCATGAACCACCCCGCCATCCGGCCGGCGGCGGGCCGCGCGCCCGGCGTCGATGCGCACACGCTGGCGCGCTGGCTTGAGGCGGGCGTCGACGACGATGGCCGGCCCGTGGTCATGCTGGACACGCGCAACGCGTTCGAGGTGGACGAGGGCACGTTCAAGAACGCCATCGACTGGCGCATCGACCGCTTTACGCAGTTTCCCGCTGCGGTGCAAGCAAACCGCGCGCAGCTCGAGGGCAAGACCGTCGTCAGCTTCTGCACGGGCGGCATCCGCTGCGAGAAGGCCGCCATCTTCATGAACGAAGCCGGCATCGAAAACGTCTACCAGCTCGACGGCGGCATTCTCAAGTATTTCGAGGAAACGGGCGGGCCGGGCTACGAAGGCAAGTGCTTCGTCTTCGACGAGCGCGTTTCGCTGGATCCGGCCCTGGCGCCCAGCAACGCCTGATCCGATCTGGCGCCGTAACGTAGGCGAGCCCGCGATCGAGGTGTCTGACACCGTGCCCTAACACGGAACAACAGGTCCCAAAAAAAGCGCCCGCATTCGCGGGCGCTTTGCATTGGCAACGACGCGGATCAGCGCACGCGCATGCCGGGCTTGGCGCCGGGGAACGGCTCCAGCACGTAGATGCCGGCATCGACGGCTTCATCCGCATGGCTGGCGGCCAGCACCATGCCTTCGGACACGCCGAACTTCATCTTGCGCGGCGCCAGGTTGGCGACCATGACGGTCAGCTTGCCGACCAGGTCTTCCGGCTTGTAGGCCGACTTGATGCCCGAGAACACGTTGCGGTGGCGGCCTTCGCCGACGTCCAGCGTCAGGCGCAGCAGCTTGGTCGAGCCTTCGACGTGTTCGCAGTTGACGATCTGCGCGATGCGCAAGTCCACACGCGCGAAGTCGTCGATGGAGATGGTCTCGGCCAGCGGCTCGCCGCCGGGCACAACCACGGGCGCGGCGGGCGGCTCGAACAGATCTTCCAGCATCTGCGGTTCCACACGCTGCATCAGGTGCTTGAACGGCGCCACGCGCTGCGGCAGGACCGAGGCGTCGGCCCAGGTGAAGGGCGCCTGCGCGCCGAATAATTCCAGGGCGACGCGTTCGGCGAGCTGGGGCAGCACCGGCGCCAGCATCACCGACAGGGCCTTGAACCCGGCCAGCGAGCGCGAGCAAATGTCCTGCAGCGCGGCCTTCTGCGCATCGTCGGCGGTGGCGATGCCCTTGGCCAGCACCCACGGCTGCGCGGTGTCGAACGCCTGGTTGATGCGGTCGGCGTAAGCCATGATTTCGCGGATGGCGCGGTTGTACTCGCGGGCCTCGAACGCGGCGCGGATGGACTCGGCCTGCTCGGCGTATTCGGCGGACAACGCGCTGGTGTCGCCCGAATAACCGAGGACGCCGTCAAAGTGCTTGGTGATGAAGCTGGCGGCGCGGCTGGCGATGTTGACGTACTTGCCGACCAGGTCGCTGTTCACGCGGGCAATGAAGTCCTCGGGGTTGAAGTCCATGTCTTCGACGCGCGCGTTCAGCTTGGCGGCGATGTAGTAGCGCATCCATTCGGCGTTCATGCCGAGTTCCAGGTAGCGCAGCGGCGAAATGCCGGTGCCGCGGCTCTTGGACATTTTTTCGCCGCTGACGGTGATGAAGCCGTGCACGTTGACGGCGTCCGGCGTCTTGCGGCCAGCGAACTTCAGCATGGCGGGCCAGAACAGAGCGTGGAAGTACACGATGTCCTTGCCGATGAAGTGAACCTGTTCCGTGTCGCCATTGGGGTCGAGCAGGGCGTCGAAGTCCATGCCCTTGACCGCGCAATAGGACTTGAGCGAGGCCAGGTAGCCAACCGGCGCGTCCAGCCAGACGTAGAAATCTCGATGCCGAAATACGGCGCGTCGCGGGAGATGTCCCAGTCGCCCAGCTTGGCCTCGCCGTCTTCGCCGCCCAGCCACTCGCGCGTCTTGGCCAGCATTTCCGGCTGCAGGTGCTTGGCCCCCGCCTTGTTGGAACCCGTGGTCCACTGCTGCAGGAATTCCACGCAGCGCGGGTCGGACAGCTTGAAGAAGAAGTGGTCTGACGACTTCAGGACGGGCGTCGCGCCGGTCAGCGCGGAGTACGGATTGATCAGCTCGGTGGGCGCGTAGACAGCGCCGCAAACCTCGCAGGAATCGCCGTACTGGTCTTTGGCGTGGCACTTGGGGCACTCGCCCTTGATGTAGCGGTCGGCCAGGAACATACCCTTGACCGGATCGTAGAACTGCTCAATGGAGCGCGTTTCGATCAGGTCCTGCGCCTTCAGCGCGCGGTAGATGTCTTGCGACAGCGCCACGTTTTCCGCCGAATCGGTGGAATGCCAGTGGTCGAAACGGATGTGAAAGCCGTTCAGGTATTGCGGGCGCTCAGCCGCGTAGCGCGCGACCAGCGCCTGCGGCGTGATGCCTTCCTTTTCGGCCTTCAGCATGATCGGCGCGCCGTGCGCGTCGTCGGCGCCCACAAAGTGCACCGTGTGACCCGCCATTCGCATCGAACGAACCCAGATATCGGCCTGGATGTACTCCATGATGTGGCCGATGTGGAAAGATCCGTTGGCGTAGGGCAGCGCAGTGGTGACAAAGAGGGTGCGAGACATGGTTGTCGACTGAGGTTGAGGGGAAAAGGAGATTTGGCGGCCATTTTAGGGCAAGCGCGAGCGCGTGCCCCTGACGTGGCGCCGGAGGTGGTCCCGGCAGTGGTCCAGGACATGGCCCCGGAAAGCGCACAACCCGCCCATCGCATTGATGCGAATCAGGCGGGTTGAGGGGAACGTGCCTGGCGCGTTTTGGCGCGATTTCGGCGCAACACGCATCGGCCAGCGTGCGCGGGATTACGCGCAAGCCAGGTTGAAAGCCGCCGTCAGCGGATTTCGCGGGCCTCGACGTCAATCACATCGCCACGCGGTTGCGTGGCGAACGGAGCAGTGGCGGACTGGAAGGGTCCAGGGCGGGCGCCTTGGCGCTGGCTCCAATAGGCGCGAACGCCGAAGGGCTTGCCGCGGACCTTGGCGACCACATAAAGGATCGCCACGGCGAATGCCGTGGAAAGCATGAACACCAGCGCCATCGCCATGCCTATCAAGGCCAGGGCGGCGAATAGGACGGCACGAAAGAAGCGGATAAGTGTGTTGGTCATGAATGTCGGATGCAAAACGCAGCGAAAGGTTCCCGTGTATCCGCTATCCTTTAGGGGATGGCGGCCCGCAGACGCCGCGCTGCCTACGGAACCATAGTGACATGAGTATAACGATAGAAAACATCCGCGCCGCACTGCGCGCCGCGCAAGACCCGAATACCGGTTTGGATTTGGGTGTTTCTGTAAAAGATCGTGACATTCAACTGGCCGGCGACCGCGTCGCGTTGACGCTCGAGCTGGGCTATCCCGCCGACGCCGTCCGCGAGCAGATCCGCGACATCGCCGTGCGCGCGCTGGCGCAAGCCGGCGCGTCCGATGCGCAAGTTACTGTCACCTGGAAGGTGGCCGCGCACGCGGTCCAGAAAGGGCTGAAGCCGCTGCCCAACGTGCGCAATATTATTGCGGTCGCCTCCGGCAAGGGCGGCGTGGGCAAGAGCACCACCGCCGTGAATCTGGCCCTGGCGCTGGCCGCCGAGGGCGCAACGGTGGGCTTGCTGGATGCCGACATCTACGGCCCCAGCGTGCCGACCATGCTGGGCATCTCCGGCCGCCCCGAAAGCCGGGACAACAAAAGCATGGAGCCGCTGACCGGCCACGGCCTGCAGGCCAACTCCATCGGCTTTCTGATCGACGCCGATTCGCCCGCCATCTGGCGCGGCCCGATGGTGACGCAGGCGCTGGAACAACTGCTGCGCCAGACCAATTGGCGCGATCTGGATTATCTGATCGTCGACATGCCGCCCGGCACGGGCGACGTGGCCCTGACGCTGGCGCAGAAGGTGCCGGTCGTCGGCGCGGTCATCGTCACCACGCCGCAGGACGTGGCGCTGCTGGACGCGCGCAAGGGCCTGAAGATGTTCCAGAAGGTGGACGTGCCGATTCTGGGCGTCGTTGAGAACATGGCCATCCACATCTGCTCGCAGTGCGGTCACGCCGAGCACATCTTCGGTGAAGGCGGCGGCCAGCGCATGGCCGAGCAATACCAGACACCGTGGCTGGGCAGCCTGCCGCTGACGCTTGCGATTCGCGAACAGACCGACGCCGGCACGCCGACCGTCGTGTCGGACGCGGGCAGCGAAGCCGCGTCGCTGTACGGCGCGATCGCTCGAAAGCTGGCCGCGGGCGTTGCGGCGCTTCCGCGCGACATGGCCGGAAAGTTTCCCTCCATCGTCGTTCAACAACCGACCTGACGCATGCGGTGGGCTGCCCGAGCCTTATTGGCAGGACTTTGCATGATGGCGGGCGAGGCGTTGGCCAAGCGCCCGGAGATCATTGTCGACCCCGGGGGCGTGCCCCCGGCCGCGCTTCAGGCGATCACCCAGGCGGTCGATGCGATCGCGCGTCTGGCCGAAGACCAGGACGGCGGTGAAATCAACCGCCTGCGCCGGCGCGCGCGCGACGCGACGCTGGCGGCGCTGGCCACGCAAGGCTATTTCTCGCCCAAGGTCACGCTGGAGGCCGGCACCGATATCGGCGGAGAAACCTGGGACATCGCGATCGTGCCGGGCAAGCGCACGACCGTCGAATCCGTGAACCTGGAATTCTCGGGCCGCATCACGCGCCCCGAATACGCGCAGCGTGTGCAGAAGCTGCGCGACGATTGGGGGCTGCGCAAAGGGCAGCCCTTCATCAACAGCGACTGGAACCGGGCCAAGGCCACACTGCTGGACGACGTCTCCACGCGCGACTTTCTGCTGGCGCGCATGACGTCCTCGCGCGCGGACATCGACGCGGACAACGCGGCGGCGCATCTGCATGTCACCATCGACAGCGGTCCGCAGGTGCGCATGGGCGAGCTCAACACGCAGGGCTTGAAGCGCGTGCCGGAAACCTTGATCGACCGTTACGTGCGCTACAACGTGGGCGCCGCGTTCGACCAGAACCGGCTGGACCAATGGCAGCAGGACCTGCAATCGACCGCATTCTTCCGCGGCGCGTTCGTTTCGCTGCAGGAACCGCCCAGCCCGAACGATCAGCCCACCGATCCCATTTCTGACCGCGCCCGCGGACCCGGTTCCGAAGACGCCGCGGCGGCCGCGCCGGCGGGCGATCCCACGGTCTCGGGCGGCATGCCGCCGCCGCCGGCGCAGTTCGATTCGGACGGCGAGATCACGCTGCCGGTGCAGGTGCGCGTGGTCGAGGCGCCGCCCAAGCGGTTTTCCGCGTCGATCGGCGTGGACGACGAGGCCGGCGTGCGAGTGGAATCCGTGTATCGCCAGAACGTGGTGTTCGGCCAGCCGGTCACCATGGAAACCGGCTTCGGCGTGGACCGACTGCGCCAGCGGGCCTTCATGGACATCCTCTTGCCCCCCACCGAGCGCGGCTACCGCGATTCCGTCGGGATTCTGGCGGACCGCTCCGATATCCAGGGGCTGGAAGTGACCCGCTACGCGCTGGGCGCCACGCGCACGCAAGAGCGCAAGGGCGCGGGCGACAGCCGCGTCGAATACGAAACGCGCTACGGCGTGCTATTGGCGCAAGACCACGTCAAGATCGACGGCGGCGACAGCTACACGCTGCCCACCATCACCACCACGGCCGAATGGCTGCGGCGCGATGTGGACAACAAATACGATCCGCGCGAGGGCAACCTGATTTCCGTGGGCGGCGGTGTCGGCGTGACGCTGGATACCGGCGAGCCCTACACGCGTCTGCGGCTGCGCGGCCAGAAATGGTGGCCCGTCGGCAAGTGGGACGTGCTGACGATCCGTGGCGAGGTTGGCCGCGTGTGGTCCAACGGCGACGTGCAGGTCCCGGACGACTTCGGCTTCCGGACGGGTGGCGCGCGGTCGATCCGCGGCTATCGCTACCAAAGCATTGGCGTGCACCGCGACAACGCCGTGGTGGGCGCGCCCACGCTGCTCGTGGGCAGCATCGAATACGACCACTATTTTGACGAGCGCTGGGGCATGGGCGTGTTCGTGGATGCCGGCGATGCCGCTGAATCCTTCGGCGACATGAAGATGTCCGTGGGCTACGGTGTCGGCGCGCGCGTGCGCACGCCCGCCGGGCCGCTGTTCCTGGACGTGGCCTACGGCCAGCGCGAACGCGACCTGCGCCTGCATTTCTCGCTGGGGATCGCGTTTTGAAGTTCGTGCGTAAATTCCTGCGCCATGTGCTGGTGTGGTGGCTGCCCGGGCTTGCCATGCTGGTTGCGTTGGCGGCCGGTTTCATCTTCTGGCTGGTGGCCTCTCAGAACGGCACCCGCCTGTTGCTGACCACTGCGG
>CBHWAL010000105.1:0-10726 GCA_966111495.1 uncultured Achromobacter sp.
TGGGCGTGCGCCGCGCGCGCATCGCGCAGCAGCGACTGGTAATCGGCTTCGTCTTGTTGATCGCGCCGGACCTGGTCCTGCAGCAGTGCGAGGGTTTGCGCGGCCTGCGCCTGCTCGCGTTGCAGTCCGTCGAAGGCTTCACGTTCCTTGGCCAAGGCGGCAAGACGCGCACGGGCCTGGACGGCCTTGGCCTCGAAATCCTTCCAGGGCTGCGCGGCCTGCGCGCGTTCGTGATCGCGCCGCAGTTCGGCCAGGCGGTCGACGTCGGCGTTGAGTTGCGCCATGGCCAGGCCGCACTCGTCGCGCTCGGTCATGGCGCGCGCGAGCGCGTCCTCGGCGTCTTTGTAGCTGCCCTTGGGGCGGCCGTTGCGAGCGTCCAGCAGCGCGGCACGCTCGGCCGACACGCGGTCGAACAGCCGGTCGCCGTCTCCGGACGCCAGCTCGCCGGAGAGCTGCGTGAGCGCATCGCGCAGATGCGAGCCCGCATAGCCGGCGGCTTCTTGCAAGTTCTGGCCGTCACCCTGGCGGATCCACAGCAGGCCCGGCACCCCGGCCAGGTCAGGTTTGCTCTGGCCGCGCCCGGGCATTTCAAAGCCCAGCAGAACGGCCAGCGCGTTCTCGGCTTCTTCGCCGTCCAGCCGCTGCGCGCCGTCATCCACCACGAGTTCGCAGCGGGCTTTGGACAGGAACTGCTTTTTCAGTACGTAGGCGTGATCGGCATGCGTGAAGGCCACTTCGACACTAGGACGCGCGCCCGATTCGCCGCGGGGCGCCAGGTCGGCGACCTTGCTGGTGCTGTAGCGTTCAAGGAAGGCGGCGCGGATGGCGGCCGCGACCGTGCTCTTGCCGGCCTCGTTGGGGCCGACAAAGAGGTTCAGGCCGTCTTGCAGTCCGTCCAGCGACAGCGGCTGGCGGAACTTGCGGAATTCTTCGAGGGCAATGCGGGAGATCTTCATTTGGCGGCTCCCGGCGTGGCGGTTTCGCGCTGGAACCGCAGCAGCAGGCGCAAGGCCTCGCTGGCGACAGCGGACTGGTCTTCGTCCGCCTGCAGCGCCTGCAATTGCGCGGCGACCTCGCCCACGTAGCCGCTGGCGCGCAATTCAGCCAAGTCAGCTTCGTCGGGTTCCAGGCGTACGCCGGACAAGTCGGGCAGCAAGGCGCGCACCTGCGCGGCGGCCTCGGCCACCGCCTTTTGCAGCGCATCCCAGGTTTCCAGGTTGACGTGGCCCTGCACGTCCAGGCGCAGGACATCGTCGGCTCGCAACGCCGCCATGCGCTCGGCCAGCGCCTGGGCATCGGTGGGCAGGCTAAGGGTTTCGGTCCACGCAGACCAGCGGTATTTACCGGTGGCAATGCGTTCGACCACGGGTGCGGCGCCTGGGGCATCGATGTGAACGTCCAGCACGTAGCCGGGCTCGTTGCCGCGAAAGCGGTCCTGCTCCGGCGTGCCGGCATACCAGGTGCGCGTGTCGATGGACAGGCAGCCGTGCCAATCGCCCAGCGCCAGATAGTCCAGGCTGGCGCGGTCGGCGCGGTCGGGCGCGATGGGATTGGTGGCATCGATCGTGTCGGGCAGGCGGCCGGCAACGCTGCCATGCGCGAGACCCACCCGAATGCGCCCAGCCGGCGACTCAAGCGTGTCGAAGGCCTGGGTGACGTCGTCGTAGGTATGGCGCTGCGTGAGCGGCGCGGCGAGCACGGTGAGGTTGGCATCCGGCAGGTCCACCACGCCAGTGGTGAGCGGCACGTGCACGTTGGCCGGAATGCAGCCCAACTGCATGGCGCGGCTCCAGACGCTGTCGGCAAGTGCGGCGTCGTGGTTGCCCGCGATCATTACCCAGGGACCCGTGTAGCCGGCCATGGCGGCAAAGAGCCGCCGGATGCTGCGATCCGATACGGCCTGCGTGTCGAAGACGTCTCCGGCGACCAGCACGGCATCCACGCGGCGCTCTGCGGCCAGCGTGGCGATGCGAGCGACGACCTCGAAACGGGCCTCAGCCAGCATGGCGGCATCGTCGGTTTCAAACTGGCCGTACTGGCGGCCGATCTGCCAGTCGGCAGTGTGCAGGAAATGGGTCATGCGGCGATTTTGGCATAAAGCATCGTGCCGTTTTGCCCGCAGCGTGCTCAATTCAGCGCACGCAGAAAAAGACACGGGCCGCATCGAAGCGGCCCGTCGGGGTGCGCCGCTGGCGGCGCGTGCGCCGGATCAGGCGCAGTCCGGTAAGGCGCGGTTCAGTCGCGACGACGGCGCGGCGCAGGCCCGGCTGAAGCCAAACTCAAGCGCCCTTGCCATCCAGCACGAGTTGCTGGCGTGACCCAGCGCTGCGGTCGTAGCGCGACAGTCCAAGCCCGTCGGTGCTGATCGCGGGGCGCTGGCCCATGACGATATCCGCGACCAGCTTGCCGGAACCGCAAGCCATGGTCCATCCGAGCGTGCCGTGACCCGTGTTCAGGTAGAGGTTGTTGTAGCGCGTGGCGCCGACGACCGGCGTGCTGTCCGGGGTCATGGGACGCAGGCCCGTCCAGAACTCGGCCTGGGCCACGTGACCGCTGCCGGGGAACAGATCGTTGACCACCAGTTCCAGCGTCTTGCGGCGCGCGTCCTTCAGGCGCAGGTCGAAGCCGGAGAGTTCGGCCATGCCGCCCACGCGGATCCGCTGGTCAAAACGCGTGACGGCGACCTTGTAGGTTTCGTCCAGCACCGTCGACACCGGCGCGGCGGCCTCGTCCTTCATGGGGATGGTCAGGGAATAGCCCTTGACCGGATACACCGGCAGGTCCAGTCCAAGCGGTTCGAGGAAAGCGCGGGTGTAGCTGCCGAAGGCGGCCACGTAGCGGTCGGCCGTGAGGACTTCGTTGCCGACGCGCACGCCGGTGATCTGGCCGCCGGCGGTGTTCAGACCCGTGACGCTTTCGCCGAAGCGGAACTCCACGCCCAGCGCGGCCGCCATGTCGGCCAGCCGGCGCGTGAAAAGCTGGCAGTCGCCGGTTTCATCGTTGGGCAGGCGCAGGCCGCCGGCGAGTTTGTGCGCGGAATTGGCCAACGCGGGTTCGGCCGTCACGAGGCGGTGGCGGTCCAGGAGTTCGTAGGGGACGCCCACCTCTTCGAGCACCGCGATGTCGCGGCGCGCGGCTTCCATCTGGGCTTCGGTGCGGAACAACTGGAGCGTGCCGCGGGTGCGTTCTTCGTAGTGAATGCCGGTGGAGGCGCGCAGTTCACGCAGGCAGTCGCGGCTGTACTCGGACAGGCGGAGCATGCGTTCCTTGTTGACGGCGTAGCGGTCGGCCGAACAGTTGGCCAGCATGGCGGCCATCCATTTGAGCTGGAACAGGCTGCCGTCCAGCCGGATCGCCAGGGGCGCGTGCTTCTGGAACAGCCATTTGATTGCCTTGAGCGGAATACCGGGCGCGGCCCAGGGCGTGGAGTAGCCCGGGGAAACTTGTCCGGCATTGGCGTAGCTGGTCTCCTGCGCCGCGGCGGGCTGGCGGTCCAGCACGGTCACTTTGGCGCCCTGCCGGGCCAGGTAATAGGCGGTGGTGGTGCCGATGACGCCGCTGCCAAGGACGATCACGTGCATGATTCTTTCCAGTATTTGGATTTGCCTAAGAATTTCGGTAGTCTATGACCCCTTCGGCAGTGAAAAGCACTGAAGATTTTGCTTCGGCAGTGGTTTTTCTCGGGCCAACCTTGTTTTTCGACCGGCGAAAGTGAAATGCGCGACCTGGACCGAATTGACCTCAAAATCCTCGATATCCTGCAGCGCGAAGGCCGGATTTCAGTCACCGAACTGGCCGAGCGCGTGAGCCTGTCGGCCACCCCCTGCTCCGACCGCATCAAGCGCATGGAGCGCGAGGGCGTCATCACGGGTTACCATGCGCGCGTCAATCCGGCGGCGCTCGGCAAGAACCTGCTGGTCTTCCTGGAGATCAAGCTTTCGGCCAAGTCGGGCGACGTCTTCGACAAGGTCAAGCAGGAACTGCTGTACGTGCCCGAGGTCATGGAATGTCACCTGGTGTCGGGCGACTTCGACTATCTGGTCAAGGCGCGCCTGACCGAAATGAATGAATACCGCCGTCTTCTGGGCGAGATCCTGAAACGGCTGCCCGCGTCCGCCGAGTCTCACAGCTACATCGTGATGGAGGAGATCAAGGAGACGCTCTTTCTGCCGGTGGACCGCTAGGGCCTGTTCACACTAAAAGAAGGGATGCGCCCTGCCCGGCCGCTGGCCGGCGCCCCCTTGTTACCGGAAAACCCGTCGACGGCTGCTATGCTGCGGCCCTCCCCGGCGAGCCGATGCGCTCGTCCGACCCTAATTTTTTCGTTTGCCCATGACCCGTCTCTATAAATACTTTTTCCGCGGCCTGATCACCGTTCTGCCGCTGGCGCTGACGATCTACCTGCTGTACCTCTTTCTGGCCTGGACGGAAGGCGTGGCGCTGACGTTCCTGCGCCCCTTCATCGGTGGCTTCTATGTGCCCGGCATGGGACTGGCGCTGGGCATCCTGGGCATTCTGGCCATTGGCTACCTCGTGTCCAAGCAGCGTGTGCAGCGGTTTCTGACGCTGGTCGAGATGCCCTTCACCAACCTGCCGGTGGTCAAGAGCATCTATTCCTCGCTCAAGAGCTTTGCGGACTATTTTTCGCCCAGTTCCAAGAACACGGCCCAGCAGGTCGTTGTCCTGCGCATCCCCGGCCAGCAGCTGGAGCTGGTGGGCCTGGTGACGCGCCGCGGCACCGATGGCCTGCCCGAGGGATTCACGCAGGGCGATCGCGTTGCCGTCTACCTGCCGATGGGCTACATGATTGGCGGCTATACCGTATTCGTGCCGCAGGAATGGGTGCAGCCCATCCAGATGTCGGTCGAGGAAGCCATGCGCTCGTCCCTGATCGCCTGGATGGCGCGCGCGGAAACCGGCGGCATCCGCCCCACGCCCGCCGCCAGCCCGGAAGCGGCCGCGGACAAGCCCGTAGCCCAGCCGGTGACTCAGCCCGCCGCCCAGACCGCAGCACAGCCCGCCGCACCGTCCGCAGACCAGCCCGCCCCCGCCGGCAACCCAGTCAATCCGCGCACGCCCGGCAACGGCCCCGTCTGACCCTGAATCCCTGATACCCGTCTCATGTCGATCATCGAATTCACGCTTGCCGAAGGCAGCCCCTACATTGAAATCAACCAGCTGCTGAAGGCGACCGGCGTCGTGGACAGCGGCGGCGCCGGCAAAATGCTGGTGGCCGACGGTCAGGTCCGCGTCGGCGGCGTGGTCGAAACGCGCAAGACGGCCAAGATCCGCGATGGCCAGATCGTGACCTGCGGCGGCGTGCGCATCGTGGTTCGCGCCTTTGCCGGCGCCCCCGACGACGACGGCGACAGCGCCTGATTCCTGTTGATCCCCACACGCCGCGAGCTGCCATGAAATTCAAGATGTCCCAGAACTCCATCTTTGCCGTGCTGCTGCGTTCGCCCTGGTGGATGAGCGCCGGCGTGGCCGTGCTGCTCAGCGCGGGCGGCTTTGCCGCGCTGCCGCTGGAGTATGCCGCGATGGGTGTCTTTGCCGCGGTGCCGTTCGCCGTGATTTCCATCATGGCGGCCTACAAGCAATTGCGCGCCCCGTCCGGCGCCCGTGTGCAGGCGGTGGCCGAAACCGTCGCCGCCATGTCGTGGGCGGATTTTTCGCGGACCGTCGAAGCCGGCTTCCGGCGAGACGGCTGTGAGGTCGAGCGCCTGCAGACGCCCGGCGCCGATTTCGCGCTAAGCAAGGACGGCCACGTGGCCATCGTCAGTGCCAAGCGCTGGAAGGCGGCAAGACACGGCGTGGAACCGCTGCGCGAACTGCAAGCCGTGCGCGAAAAGCGCGGCGCGCGCGAAGCCATCTATATCGCGCTAGGCGACGTGTCCGACAACGCCTTGCAATACGCCAAGGCGCAGGGCGTCTCCCTGATGACCGCCCCGGAACTGACCAAGCTGCTGCGCGACCTGAAAGTCTGAAGACCGCTGGGCGGTTTCAGACCACCATCACCGAACTGGCCGCGATGACGCGCCACGCGGCGGACGCCGCGCCGGACGACGCACCCGTCGCCAAACCCGACTCCGAACCCGACGCCCACGTTCGCATGAAGCGGAACGTGCCATTGGCCGGCACGCCGTTGTAGCTGCCCGCGATGCGGGCCAGCACCGACACCACCGCGCAATCGGCGCGCGGCACGATGCATTGTTCGGACAGGTCCAGCGCGTGGATCTTCAGCAGCCCGCCGCGGTGCGCATCCAGGTCATCCTGGCGCGTGACCGTCCAGCCCATGTGATTGACGAACAGCAGGTCCGGATCCAGCAGCGCTTCCAGCGCGGCGATGTCCGAGGACAGCATGGCCTGTCGCAGCCGTTCCTCTGCGTCCTGAATGGCGGCTAGGATCGAAGCGTGCATGGCGTGGGTTCCGGGAGTATCTTGGATTGAACACGCCCGCATTCTATTCGGTCATCAGGCGTCTTGCCTTGTTGCCATTGCCGCGCACGCCGCGTGCACGCATGCGCTTTAATGCACCTCCCGCCGGTTTGCGGCGACCCTGCTATTGACGAATTTCAAAGATGACCTATCGCATTCTTTCCGACCTCGTGCTGGTCGTACACGGCCTGTTTGTCGCGTTCGTGGTGTTTGGCGGCCTGCTGACGCTGTGGAAACCGCGCGTGGCGTTCTGGCATCTGCCGGCGTTGGCGTGGGGCGCGATGGTGATCGGCATGGGCTGGATCTGTCCGCTCACGCCGCTTGAAGTGTCATTGCGCGAACGCGCAGGCCAGGAAGGCTATGCGGGCGGCTTCATCGAGCATTACGTGCTGGGCATCATCTATCCCGAAGGCATCACCCGCACCACGCAGATGCTGCTGGCGGCGTTGCTGATCGTGGGCAACCTCGTCGTCTACACCGTGTGGGCACGCCGCCGGGCCGGCGTGCGCCGCGCCGCGGCAGCGGCCCACAAATAGCGGGCCGCTGCGCCACACGGCTATAGATTGCGCGCGATCACCAGGCGCTGGATGTCGCTGGTGCCTTCGTAGATCTGGCATACGCGCACGTCCCGGTAGATGCGCTCGACCGGAAAGTCCTTCAGGTACCCGTAGCCGCCCAGCGTCTGGATCGCCGCCGAGCAGACCTTTTCGGCCATCTCGGACGCAAACAGCTTGGCCATGGAGGCCTCGGTCAGTGCTGGCCGGCCGGCTTCGCGCAAGGCCGCGGCGTGCAGCACCATCTGGCGGGCGGCATGGATCTGCGTCGCCATGTCCGCCAGCCGGAACGATACGGCCTGGTGTTCGATGATGGCTTTGCCGAAGGCTTGCCGGTCGCGGGCGTAATCACGCGCGCATTCGAAAGCCGCCCGCGCCATGCCCACCGACTGCGACGCAATGCCGATGCGGCCGCCCTCCAGATTGGACAGCGCGATCTTGTAGCCCTCGCCTTCTTCGCCCAGCCGCCAGGCGGCCGGAATGCGCATGTCCTCGAACGCTATCTGGCAGGTGTCGGACGCGTGCTGGCCGAGCTTGTCTTCCACCCGCAGCACCTTGTAGCCCGGCGTATCGGTGGGGACGATGAACGCCGAGATGCCGCGCTTTCCCGCGTCCGGGTCGGTGACGGCGAACACGATAACCGTCTGCCCGTTGCGTCCGGACGTGATGAACTGCTTGGCGCCATTGAGGATGTAGTCGTCGCCGTCGCGACGCGCGCGGGTGTGCAGGCTGCTGGCGTCGGAGCCTGCCTGCGGTTCGGTCAGCGCGAACGCGCCGATATGCTCGCCGCGCGCCAGCGGCCGCAGGAACTGCGCCTTCTGGTCGTCGTTGCCGAACTTCAGGATGGGCATGCAGCCCACCGAGTTGTGCACGCTCATGATGGTGGAGCAGGCGCCGCTGCCCGCGGCGATTTCTTCCAGCGCCACCGCGTACGAGATATAGCCGCTGTCGTTGCCGTCCCAGGCTTCCGGCACCAGCATGCCGAAGAAACCGAGCTGCGCCATCTCGGCGATGGCGTCGGCCGGATAGTGGTGTTCGCGATCCCAGCGTTCGGCGTTGGGCGCCAGGCGTTCCTGTGCGAACCGGCGCGCCATCTCCTGGACGCTTTGCTGTTCGTCGGTCAAAAGCATGCTTGTCTCTCCTGGTGCGGCGGGCCGGCGGGCGGTCCGCGGTGCGCGTTTTTTGTGGTGTGCATGACCGGCGCCGGGCGGGCGGCGCCGTGTGATTGCGAGAATACACCCGCGCGGCCCGCGGCAGCCCGAGGCGCGCCCACTTACGTCCGCGGCGCGTCCTGCTCGGCGCGCTGCTGCGCCGGTCCCATGGCGCGGCTCAGGTTGTAGGCCGTGTTCACCAACCCGATATGCGAGAAGCCCTGCGGAAAATTGCCCACCAGCCGGCCCCGCACGACGTCGTACTCTTCCGACAGCAGTCCCAGGTCATTGCGCAAGCCCAGCAGCCGGTCAAAAAGCCGCTCCGCATCGCCCAGCCGGCCCTGCATCACGTAAGCGTCTGCCAGCCAGAAGCTGCAGGCCAGGAACACGCCCTCCTCGCCCTCCAGCCCGTCGTCGGTGTCCTCCACCGAATAGCGGCGCAGCAGGCCGCCGTGCATGAGTTCGCGTTCGATCGCGTGCACGGTACCCGCTACCCGGGGGTCGGTCGCCGGCAGAAAGCCCACCTGCGGAATCAGCAGCAGGCTCGCGTCCAGCGCCGGCGATCCGTAGCTCTGGACGAAGCAGCCGCGGGTGCGGTCGTAGCCGTGCTCGCAGATGTCCTTGTGGATGCGTTCGCGCAGCCGGCGCCAGGCATCCACCGGCCCCTTCAAGCCCCAGCGTTCGCACGCCTTGACCGCCCGGTCGAACGCCACCCAGCACATCACCCGCGAATGCGTGAAGGCGCGCCGTTCGCCCCGGACCTCCCAGATGCCGTGGTCCAGTTCTCGCCAGCGCTGCTCAAGCGGCTTGAGCAGCACGTTCTGCAAGCGCCAGGCTTCGGCCAGCGGCGCCAGGTCCGCGACGCGCGCGGCGTAGAGCGTATCGATGAGTTCGCCGTAGATATCCAGCTGGCTCTGCCCCGCCGCGCCATTGCCCCGGCGCACCGGCTGGCTGTCCTCGTAGCCGGGCAGCCAGGGAATCTCCAGCTCGGGCAGCCAGCGATCTCCGGCAATGCCATACATGATCTGCAACTGATCGGGGTGCCCGGCCACCGCGCGCAGCAGCCATTGGCGCCACGCCTCGGCCTCTTCGCGGTAGCCGGCGTTGAGCAAGGCATACAGCGTCAGCGCCGAGTCGCGCAGCCAGCAATGGCGGTAGTCCCAATTGCGGCTGCCGCCCAGCGCTTCGGGCAGCGATGTTGTCGGCGCGGCGATGATGCCGCCGGTGGGCTGGAAGGTCAGCAGTTTCAGCGTGATCAGCGAGCGCACCACCGCATCGCGGCGCCCGTCGCCCGGCCCATCCCAGTGGCAGCGCTTGGCCCATTCCTGCCACCACGAGACGGTGCGGTCCATGCTCTCGACACGGTCGGGTACAAACCTGGGCGTGCGGTGCGAACGGTGATAGGACAGCGTGAACGGCACGACGCGGCCCGGATGCAGCGAAAAGCGCGCCGTGGTCTTCATGTCGTGGCCTTCGAGCTCGATGGGCGTATGCAGCTCGACCGCGTCCGGACCCGCAATGGCGTTCAGGCCGTAGTCGCGCCGCCGCACCCACGGCACGCTCTGGCCGTAGTTGAAGCGCAGGATGAGATCCATGTCCATCTGCACGTGGCCGGACTCGCCGCGCACGATGCGCACCACGTCCACGCGCTCGTCGTCGTCGCTGAGCGGCATGAAGTCGTATACCAGCACCGACCCCGTGCGGGTCTCGAAACGGGTCTCCAGCACCGCCGTGTCGGGCACGTAGCGGCGCGACGTGGCGCGGATCTTGCCGTGCGGCGCGATCAGCCAGCGCCCGTGACGCTGGTCGCCCAGCAAAGCGGCAAAGCACGCGGGCGAATCAAAATGCGGCAGGCACAGCCAGTCGATCGAGCCGTCGCGCGCCACCAACGCGGCGGACAGCATGTTGCCGATAAGTCCATAGTCTTCCAGGGGTTTGGACATGCCCGCCTCAGCCCGCGCCGCGGAATTCGGGGTACAGCGTCATGCCGCCGTCCACGAAGAGCGTGGTGCCGGTGACGTAGTCAGAAGCATCGCCCGCCAGCCACACGGCCGCTTGTGCGATGTCCTCGGGCTCGCCGATCCGGCCATACGGGATGAGTTCCAGCAGCTTGGCCAGCGCCTGCGGCGTGTCCCACGCCGGCTGGTTGATCGCGGTGCGGATGGCGCCGGGCGCGATGGAGTTGACGCGGATGCGGTCGGGCGCCAGCTCCTGCGCCAGCGATTTCATCAGCAGCGAAATACCGCCCTTGGACGCCGCGTAGTTCACCTGGAACGCCCAGGGGATCACTTCGTGCACAGAACTGATGAAGAGGATGTTGCCCACCGAGCGGTTCTGCCGGGCCGGATCCGGGCGTTGCGACTTGAAGGCCCTGGCCGCGGCCCGCGCGCACAGGAAATGGCCGGTCAGGTTCACGTCGATGACCCGCTGCCAGTCCGCAAGCGTCATGTCTGCGATGGGCGACGGGTGCTCGACGCCCGCGTTGTTGACCAGGATGTCCACCCGGCCGAAATGCTGCACGGCCTGCTCGAACAGATGGTCGACGTCGGCTTCCCGGCTGATGTCGGCGGCGGCCGCCACGGC
>CBHWAL010000106.1:0-10702 GCA_966111495.1 uncultured Achromobacter sp.
CAGAAGGCGTACTTCGAGCGGCTGCGCGAGCATCTGGCCGGCCCGCCGGAAAACCTGCGGTTGAGTGGCGGCATCTGGCGCCATGTGACGTCGGCAGATCCGTCCGCGGATTCGTCTGCATGAAGTTTTAGGGAGCGGTTGCGATGCGACTACGAAAGACAGTGATGGTGTGGCTGCTGACATTGGCCGGTTTGTATGGCGGCACGGCGGCAGCAAGCGGGCAATGCGAGGCGCCCGATGAACACTGCCCGTTCGTCTCCAGTCTGCTCGCGCAGCGCGAAGGATACGGGGCGAAGGCCACGGGCGGCCTGGGGGGCAAGTTCATCGAGGTGACCTCGGACCAGGACGCCGGCCCCGGCACGCTGCGTGCCGCGCTGGCGCAGGCTCGCAAGGGACCGGCATGGATACGCTTCGCGTCCGACATGACGATCGTCCTGAAGTCCCAGTTGCGCGTCCCGTCCAACACGACGATCGATGGCCGCGGCAAGCGTGTCGCCCTGATCGACGACGGCCTGGGCGTGTATGGCGCGAAGAACGTCATCCTGACGCATCTGACAATCGACGGGCGGCTCACGCGGCTTACGCAGGCCGTGAACGTGGCCAATGACAGCCGCGACGTGTGGGTCGACCACATGGACCTTTCGCGGATGTCGGACCGCCTGCTGAATGTGAAGAACGGCTCGACCGACGTGACGATTTCGTGGACGAAGTTCCACAACTCGAACAAGGTCATGCTGCTGAACAACATCACGTCCAAGGATCTCTTCCATAACTACGAGCGCGATTCGATTGCGCGCGTGACGCTGCATCACAACTATTTCTTCAACACTGTGCAGCGCAATCCGCGCGCGCAGTTCGGCACCTTCCACCTGTTCAACAACCTGCTCGAGAACTGGGATTTCTACGGCATGAGTTTCAGCCTGGAAGCCAAGGCGCTGGTCGAAGGCAACATCTTCAACAACGACGCGCAGCGCAAGTGCGTCGAGCCCGAGTTCTACCCCACGGTGGAAGGCATCAACGTCAACTATTGCCGTTACATCCCGATCGCGCCCGCGCGCAGCGCGCTCGACAACGGCGATTCCGATCGCGGCGCCTACGAAAAGCGCAAGGCGGATCACGGCTACACCCGTGATTACAAGGCCTTCCTGCGGTTGAAGGACAACCTGTACCTGGGCGATGCCAAGCCGGTGCTGAAGGACTATCGCCCCGAGTCGGCGCCGACGCCGCCTTACTGCTACGGCTACGAGAAGGCCACGCCCGAGCTGGCCGAGAAGATTCGCAAGTTTGCGGGTAATACGTCGGGCGATACGCCCCTGCCGGCGACGCGCGCGGGCGCGGGCTGCCCGGGCTGAGGGGTCGTCCACCCACGCGCCGATTTCGGAGTTTTCTGATTGTGCGCATTTCTGCAAGAAATCAGGATTTCGTGCGTGATTTCATCAGGTGAGGAGCCATGTCCGATATCGTTGTATTCGTTCGCAGCAAGTCGCGCTATGGCGACCAGATCGTCGCGTTCCCGGCGTTGTATCAAGTCAAGAAACTGTGGCCTGACAAACGCGTCCGCGTCGTCTCCCGGTTTGAGGTGGAAGACTTCTATACGCCCCTGCCTTGGGTGGACCAGTTTGTCCGCGCGGAAGCGTTCGGCGATCAGGTCAAGGCGCTGCCTCCACGCGCCAGCGCGTCGTTGACGCTGCATCATTCCAGCGAGCGCTTTGCGCTCATCAACCTGCTGCGCCGGCCGGCGCTACGCTTGGGCTTCAGAAACCGCCGGCTCGGCGACTGCGTCTGGACGCACTCCCACATCAAGGACACCCGCGAATACATCGGCCTGGCGAACCTGCGGCTGCTGTCCATGGTGCAGGAACACGATCCCGAAGCCATCGCGCGTCAGTGCTTCGTCGAAATCGGACGGCCTTGCGTGGGCAAGGTGCAGCCGGCCGACATCGTATTGAGTCCGGGCGGCGGCTCGGGGCAGTTCAAGCGGTGGTCGGTAGACCATTACATTGCCCTGGCTGACCTGCTCCAGACGCGGCTGGGGGGCGGCGCGACGTTCACGTTTGTCTTGGGGCCTGACGAAGCGGCCGAGCGCCAACGCCTGCAACATCTGAACCGGCCGGACTTCCGCCTGGAATGCGGCCGGCCCGTGGCCGAGCTGGTCGCGCTGATGCAGCACGCGCGCCTCATCGTCTCCAACGACTGCGGTCCTTCGCATATCGCGCAGGGGCTTTGCGTGCCCTACGTGGGCGTGTTCAACGAATCGAATCCCGAATGGTTTTGGGCGCGCGATTACACCCGCGACGTGGTGCCGGAGGCGGGATCGAAAGAGATCAATTCGATCCATCCGGGGCGTGTGCTGGAGGCTTGCATGGCGGTGCTGAACGGGCCCGCGCCGGATGTTGCTGACATCGAATCTGCCCCCCGTCGCATGTCGATAAAAATCCGGCCAGCAGATTTTTCGTGATGTACGTTCTTGGTGCCGGCGTAGTCTCGCTAGACTGCGGGATCGCCGCCCGACCTTCAGGTCGCTTCGCTGTTGGGAGGGCGTGACGGCGTTCAGTGATAAGTTGCATTGCAGGGTGACCCAGTCACCCTGCAACATCCTTCATCACACCCCGATCGGACCGCCGTCGGCGCGGCGGATCACCACCGTGGACGAGCGCGGGCGGACGACGCCCGTGGTGGCGGTGGTCGCATCTTCCGTATCGTAGGCCGGCCAGTTCACCGGGTGCTGGATGTTCAGGAAGATGCTGGTGTAGTCCGGCGTGAAGGCAAAGCCGGTGACTTCGGCTTCGTTCGGACCCACAAAGAAGCGGCGCAGGTCGGCCTGGTTGGACGCGTTGATGGCCGGGCCCGTGCCGGTGCTGTCGGCCAGCGCGCCCGGGATCACGGCCAGCATCTGGTCGTTGGTCGCCTTAGCCACGTTATTGTTGCGGCCGCCGTCGATGCCGTTGTCGGTCTGGATCCACAGGATGCCGCGCGGATCGATGCCGATGCCGTCCGGGCTGGCCAGCTGGTTCAGCGCGGTCAGGCCGGAGCGGTTGGTGTCGGCGTCGGCGCCGGCGTCGGAGCCGAACACGAAGATGTCCCACTTGAACTTGGTCGAGCCCGGCTCGTCGTGCCAGCGCACGATGTGACCGTTGACGTTGTTCAAGCGCGGGTTGGGCGGGTTGGTGCCCCTGCCGGCGTTGCGGCTGGAGTTGTTCGTCAGCGTCAGGTAGATGTCGCCGTTGGTCGGGTGCGTGGCCGTCCATTCCGGGCGGTCCATCGGCGTGGCGCCGACGAAGTCCGCGGCGCCGCGGGTGTTGATGATGATGTCCTCGATGCCGCCGAACTCATCGGCCAGCGTGCGGCCGCCAGTGCCCACGGTCGTGCCGACGAGCGGGATCCATTGGCCCGTGCCATCGGCGTCAAAGCGCGCAACGTACAGCGTGCCCTTGTCCAGGTACTTTGCGCCCACCGCGAGACGGTCGGTGCGCTCGGCGTCCTTCGGATCCCACACGGCTTCGGACACGAAGCGATAGATGTATTCGAAACGCGAGTCGTCGCCGCTGTAGAAGGCGAGCGGCTTGCCGGCCTCGGGCAGCGCGTAGGCGCAGCCTTCGTGGGCAAAGCGGCCCAGCGCGGTGCGCTTGGTGGCGATGCTGTTTTCGTTAAAGGGGTCGATTTCAACCAGGTAGCCGAAGCCGTTGACCTCGTTGCGCCAATCCTGCGTGAAGTCGGCGCCCGTCTCGGTGATGTTGAAGCGCGCGAATTCTCCCTGCACTTCCAGCGGATCGTTGGCGGCCGTCTCCCATTGGTAGCGGCCCACGTCATCGGGCACGCCCACGCGCAGCTGGTGCGCGGGTTGCGTGCCGGTGTTCACGAAGCAGGCGGCCCAGTTCTCTTCGGCCGTGATGTAGGTGCCCCACGGCGTATAGCCGTTGCCGCAGTTGTTGTTGGTGCCGCGCACCATCGTGCCGTTGGGCGAGTACGGGGTCTTGACCCAGTCCGTGCCACCGACCGGGCCGGACAGCTTCATCGGCGTGGCCGACGTGAAACGGCGGTTGTAGCGCGAATTGTGGACGATGTTCCAGCGGCCGTTCTCAAGGCGCACGTGCAGGATCGCCACGCCGTGCGCGTTGATCTCCTTGCGGATTTCCTCGATGGGGCGCTTGCCGGCCACCGTGGTCGCGCCCAGCGGGTGCAGCGCCTTCTGGTCGATGTACTCGTGGTTGACCGCCAGCAGGCCTTCGGTGGAGCTGCCGTTGATCGGGAAGAAATGCATGCCGTCATGGTGCATGCCGGTGGAGTTCAGCAAGTCCGTCGAGCTGTTGTTGCCGTTGCGATCCCACGGATTCGCGTTGTCGTTGAACGGCGTGCCCCACGGTGCGAACACATGGGCGATGTAGCCGGCCGGCACGACACAGGCGTCGGTCATCGACGTGGGCAGGGACTCGAAGCCCAGCTTGATCGGGGCCGGTGCGGGAGGCGGCTCGGTGCCGGGCACTTCCGGCGCGGGGTTCTGACCGCCGTTGCCGGCATCGTCATCATCGTCGTCGCTGCCATTACAGCCGGCAAGACCCAGGCTGGTCATCGACGCAAACGCAGCGGCGATGCCGCCGCGCATCACCATGCGGCGGGACATGTTCTTTTCAAGGATCTCGCTGAACGGGGTGCTCTGGCTGGGATTGCGGACGGTCTTGTCGGAGATGGACTTGCTCATTTGAACTCCTGGCTTTGGGTCTGATGCCCGATGGGGACGAGCAATACTAGAAGTCCGAAATGAAAGGTTAATGACAGATGACTGAAACCCGAGGCGCTTGCGCCATCTTGTCAAAACAAAAGGCTGACGCCGCGTGTGCGGGCGTCAGCCTTTTGATGCAAGGGGCGGCGGCGTGCTTACCGGTTTTCGTCGTCCATGGTCAGCGCGCCGTCCTTCATGATGCCTTGCGCGATTTCTTCGGCGGATTTGCCGGCAAAGCCGTGCTCACCCGCGGTGATGCGCAGGCTGTCGCCATCAAGCGGACTCATCAGCGTGGCCGAAGACAGCAGGATGCCGTTCGCACGGAACTGCACGCGCTGGCCCACGCGCTCGCGCGTGAAGTTCGCCAGCGTCTTGACGCTGTCGGGCTTGAGCTTGATGTCGACGACGCGGGCGTTGGTGTGCGGATCGGCGCCGGGTGTGACCTGCTCGACCTGCAGGGTGACCGATTCGGCGTGAGCGGCGAAGGGCAGGGCGACGGCAAGCGCCGCGGCCAGTGCGCTGGCCAGGATAGGATGTCGCATTGATGGCATGGGAACGCTCCTTCTGATGGACGACGTTCCATCCTATACGGATCGCGTCGGACGAGGATGACCGTCTGATATATTCCTGACGAAATTTTGCCGGCTTGCGCCACGCCGGCGCTGGTGAGGAACAACCATGATTGCACGCGCCACCTGTCTCTTGTCCATCGCCCTGCTGGCCGGGCCCGCGCAGGCCGGCTCCGCGCCCGCGTCGCTGTCCTGCGTGTCTGACAGCGGCAAGGTGGCGTTAAAGGGCGACATTCCCTCGCCGTCGTCCGACGAACTGGCGATCACGCTGACCTATGCGACCGCCACGCTGTCGTTCACGTCGGATGATGCGCCTGGGTATGTGGTCTCCAATTTCCCGCAGTCGGTTTTCACGCTGGTCGCGCCGGCCGATGGGCAGGCGCTGACGTTGTATGCGCTGCCGTCCACGGTGGCTGTGAAGAAGACGGCCAATGGCGATGTAGCCGGCACGTTCCAGGCGCGGCTGTTGGGTCCGCGCCCGGGCGGCAAGGCGGCCAGCGGCTATCCCACGCCGCTGCAGGCCACGCTGAACTGCGATTACCACTATTCGCTGTAGGCCCTGCGCGCGAACTCATCGATCCCTTCACCGCCTTGCCCGAGCGCGCTATTTGACGGGCGGGATGCCGCACGCCCACAATCGGCGGGACGACAACCACGCAGGTGGGCCTTCGATGCCCGCCGCCACCACCCCGGAGGAACAACCCATGGCCGACGCTGATTCCAAAACCCAAACCGAAACCCAGGCGCTGTTCGACCAAGGCCTGGAATTGCGCCGCGAAGTGCTCGGCGCCGACTACGTCGATGGCTCGATCGCGCGCGCCAACGAATTCATGATGGCGTTCCAGCACATCACCACCGAATGGTGCTGGGGATACACCTGGAGCCGCCCCGGCCTTGAGAAGAAGACGCGCAGCATGCTTAACCTGGCCATGCTGACGGCGCTGAACCGGCCCGCCGAGATCAAGCTGCACGTCAAGGGCGCGCTGAACAACGGCGTGACGGTCGAGGAAATCAAGGAGATCCTGCTGCAGGCGACGGTCTATTGCGGCATTCCCGCAGGCCTGGACGCCTTCAAGGTGGCCAACCAGGTGCTGGAAGAGGAAGGCGCGTTCAAGGCGCAGCAGGCATAACGCGCGTCCGACCCCTGGCAGGCCTGACCCTGGAACTCGGGAATAACTGAAAGCGGCGGGAAGAACGGCGGGTTTCACGCGGTTCTTCCCGGCTTGCCGGCCTCGCAAGCGGGCTATGATGACTTGTAATCTTATGTGTTACAAACGCATAAGTTTTGAAATAGAAAGCACACGTTTCACCGCAGGCTTGCGTCACGACAAGACTGCGTCTGACATCACGCGTTCGCGCCTTGGGCGCTGACGTATTTTCCGGCATAGTTTGTGACGGCAAGGCCCGGCCGGGTTCCGTCGCGAAAGCAGTATGGCTACACAAACGCAGTTTCCCGTTCCCACGCGCGTCATCGCGGCCTTCGACTTCGACGGCACGCTTACTCAGCGCGACACTTTCGTCCCCTTCCTGGCTCATCTTTCATGGGTTCGCTTGCTGGCGGCATTCGTGCGGACCGCGCCCGCGCTGACCGCGTTCGCGCTGCGCCTGCGCAGCAACGAAGACGCCAAGCAATCGCTGTGCCGCGCCGCGCTGCGCGGGCGCTCGCGCACCGAACTGGCCCGCATCGCCCGCGCCTGGGTGCACACCATTGCGCTGCGTCCGGCGCTCATCGAGCGGCTGCGCTGGCACCAGCAGCGCGGCGACCGCTGCGTGCTGGTCAGCGCCTCGCCCGACATCTACCTCGAAGACGCGGCCCGATACCTCGGGTTCGACGACCTCATCTGCACGCGCATGGCGGTCGACGCGCAGGGCCGCCTGACCGGCGACTTTGACGGACCCAACTGTTGGGGTCCTGAAAAGCTGCGGCGCTTGACCGAGCGCTACGGCGGTCCGGACCAATATGAACTGCACGCCTATGGCGACAGCCGCGGCGACCAGTGGCTCATCGACGCGGCCCAGCATGCCTGGTATCGCGGGCAGGCGGTCAAACCATGAGCGCGCTTATCTCGCTGCTGCGTCCGCAGCAATGGTTAAAGAACGGCTTCGTGCTGATCGGGCTGATCTTCAGCCACGGATGGACGGACTCGGCGCTGGTGTTTGCCGTGGGCGTGGGCTTCGTGGCGTTCTGCCTGGCGTCCAGCGCCGTCTATGTCCTGAACGACTATCACGACCGCGCCGCCGATGCGGCCCATCCCAAGAAGCGGCTGCGCGCCATTGCCAGCGGGCGGATCGGCTTGCCCGCCGCGCGCGCGCTGATTGTCGTGCTCTTTGGCTTGGCGCTGGGCCTGCCGCTCGTGTGCGGACTCTGGCCGGTGGCGCTGGCCGTGGCCGGCTACCTGACTCTGAACATTGCCTACACCCTGAGCCTGAAGCACAAGGTGCTGGTCGATGTCTTCTGTATTGCGGCTGGCTTCATGATCCGCCTGGCTTGCGGCACCTTTGCGGTGGGCATCATCCCGTCGCGCTGGATGCTGCTGTGCAGTTTCATGCTGACGCTGTTCCTGGGCTTTGCCAAACGGCGCGCCGAGATCGCGTCGGCGCCCCTGGATGCCCCGGCATCGCAAGGCAGCACACGCACCGTGCTGCGTCACTATTCGCCGCAGTTGCTGGACATCCTGGTGGCCATCACCGCCAGCACGACGCTGCTGGCGTATGGCCTCTATACGGTGGACGCAGACACCGCCGCGCTGCACGGCACGCAGCATCTGATTGTCACGCTGCCCGTCGTCACCTTCGGCGTTTTTCGATATATCTACCTGCTGTACAAGGGCGGATCGGGCGAAGAGCCGGGCCGCGATCTGCTCGCCGACAACCAGATCCGCCTTGCGGTGCTGGCTTGGGTGGCGGTGGTGGTTTTGCTGGTAAGGACGTAGACATGGCATATCTTTGGCTGATACTCAGCGGGGCTTGCAGCGTGGCGGCCAGTGTGGCGCTCAAGGCCGCGGGGTCTGCTTCCGCGCAGGCGGGGGCGCCGTCCCTGCTGTCGCAGGCGCTGCCTTATGTGGGCGCGATCGGCGCGTACGGATTGGGCTTTGGTTTTTACGCGCTGGCGCTGCGCCAGCTGGATCTGACGCTGGCCTACCCGTTGATGGTGGCCTGCGCGATCGCGGGCGTGTTTGCCTACGGCCTGCTGTCCGGCACGGAGACGATCACGGCCATGCGGATGGCGGGCGCGGCGTTCATCGCCATCGGCGTCTTCCTCATTTCGAAGTAGGCGCGCACACCCATGCAACGACTGTTCCAACGCGCGTGGTATCGCGGGTTTCTGCTGTGCTGCGCCTACATCGTGGTGGCGGCCGCCGTCATGAACGGGTTCTATACCAAGTGGCGGCTCAACGATGGGCATGCGGCGCTGGGGCTGTCGCAGATGGTCGAAGGCACGGCCTACCGTCCCTACGTGTATCGCCAGTTCGTGCCCGCGCTGGCCAACGGCATCCAGTCGTTGCTGCCGCCGGCCACCGTAGCGCGCCTGTCCGAGCGTCTGGCCGAACCGCGGCGGGTGAACAGCCGCTCAGGGTTGGCGATGCGCTATCCAGCGTCCGAGGCCCTGTTGCCGGCGGTCACGCTGCGCTACCACCTGGTCTATTACCTGACTTTCGCGGCGCTGCTGGCTTCGCTTTTCGTCATGCGCCGCGTGGCGCTGCAGGCGGGGGCGGGCGGCGTGGCCGCGACGGCCGCGCCCGCGGTGCTGGCGATGATGGTGCCGTTCTTTCTGACCGAGGGCGGCTACTTCTACGATTTCGTCGAGCTGCTGTTCATCATGAGCGCCGTGCTGCTGGCGCTGGGCGCCTCGCGCCGGACGCCGGTGCGGCTGTGCGCGTTGGTGGTGCTGGCCGGGCTGGCGACGTGGAACAAGGAAGCCTTCTTCTTTTTCACGCCCGCCCTGTACCCGCTCTTGCGGCGAAACCTGCCGCGCCTGCCGGCGGCGGGGGTGGTGGCCGGGCTGCTGCTGGTGAGCGGCTGCGTCTATCTGGCGCTGCGCATGCGTTACGCGGGCAATCCCGGTTCGACTGTGGATTACCAGTTGTGGGACAACCTGCGCTACTACGTTGATCCCGGCAACTGGCTGCGCACCGAGAACACGTACGGCGTCCTGCTGCCGCGCGGCTTCAGCCTCGTGAGCGTCCTGGCCTTCGCCGGCATCGCCATCAATGGCTGGCCGCGGCTGCCGCAGGCACTGCGCGACCATGCGAAGCTGGCGCTGGCCATCAACGTGCCTCTCTTCCTGCTGTTCTGTTCGCCGGGCGAAATGCGCAATCTCAGCATGCTGTATCCGACGCTGCTGTGCCTCCTGGCGCTTTCGCTGGCAAAGTGGCTGGGGCCGCAGACCGCACCCCAACCGGCCGTCACCCTGGAAGTCCGATGATCCGTTTCTTCAATAGCGTGGGCTACCGCCGATTCCTCTTGGCGGTGCTTTATGTGATGGTCGCCGCCGCAGCATTCAATGGTTTCTACACCAAGTGGCGCCTGAACGACGGGCATGGTCCGCATTCGCTCGCGTCCATGGTCGAAGGCACTGCCCACCGCCCCTACGTGTACCGTCAGTTCGCGCCGGCCATCGCCAACGGCATTCAAGACCTGATGCCGGCCGCGACGGTCGCGCGCCTGTCCGAGCGCCTGACGGATCCGCGCCGCGTGAACAGCCGGTCTGGCCTGGCCATGCGCTTTCCCGCATCGGAAGCGATGCAGGCGCCCGTGACGCTGCGCTATCACATCGTCTATTGCCTGACCTTCCTGGCGCTGCTCGGCTCGCTGTTCGCGATGCGGTCGGTGTGCCTCGCGGCGGGCGCCAGCGCAGCCGCCGCCACCGCGGCGCCGCTGGTCATTGCGTTGCTGCTGCCGTTCTTTCTGACCGAGGGCGGTTTCTTCTACGACTTCTTCGAAGTGCTGTTCATGGCGTGCGCCATCCTGCTGGCCTGGCGCATTCCCGTCAAACGCCCGATGCGCGCCGCGGGACGGCTTGGCCTGCTTGCCGTCGTCGCCGCGATGGCAACCTGGAACAAGGAGGCGTTCTTCTTTTATGTCGTGACGCTGTACCCCTTCCTTCGCCTCAGTCTGCCGCGCATCAAGGCAGCAGGCGTGGTGGCGGGGCTGGTGTTCGTTTGCGGCTGCGTGTATCTGGCGCTGCGCCTGCGCTACGCGGGCAACCCCGGCGGCGCGGTGAGCTTCCAGCCGGGCGCGAACTTCTTCTACTTTCTGGACCCGGGCAACTGGTTCCGCACCGAAAGCACCTACGGCGTCGCGCTGCCCCAGGGGCGGAGCGCGGTGATGGTGCTGATTATCGCGGGCGTGGCCGTCACCGGGTGGCGCCTGCTGCCCGTTATCGTCAAATACGGCGACGAGCTGCGCCAGG
>CBHWAL010000107.1:0-10689 GCA_966111495.1 uncultured Achromobacter sp.
CCAGCTTGCCGTTGCGGATGAGATGCGGGCCGGGGGCGTCGTGGGCGTAGATCTCAGACATGGGCGGGCTCCGCGACTTGCGTGGGTTTGGCGAAGGCAGGGTCCGCGTACACGTCCTGCTTGAAGGGGTCGATGCCGACGCGGTCGACCACGTCGATAAAGCGTTCGGCGTCGCTGTCGCGCAGGCCCAGATACGTGCGGATCAGGCGATCCACCACGCCGGGCACCTGATGGCGCGCGAACGACGGGCCGATGATGCGGCCGATGGCCGCGCCGCCGCCATGCGTGGATTCCAGGTCGGGCAGCGGCTTGGCGGCGCCATTCTGGCGGCCGCCCACCGTGACCTGATACCACTCCTCGCCCGCCTTATCGACACCAAGAATGCCGATGTGGCCGACGTGGTGATGGCCGCAAGAGTTGATGCAGCCCGAGATGTTCAGGTCCAGCTCGCCGATTTCGAACAGGTAGTCCAGGTCGTCGAACTGGCGCTGGATGGCTTCGTCCAAGGGAAGGGAGACGGCATTGGCCAGCGCGCAGAAGTCTCAGCCCGGACAGGCGGTGATGTTGGTGAGCAGGCCGACGTAGGGCGTGGCGAGGTTCAGGTCCTCGAGCTTTTGCCAGAGTTCATGCAGCCGCGCGTGGCGCACGTCGGCCAGGATCAGGTTCTGTTCGTGCGACACGCGCAGTTCGCCGTAGCCAAAGTCGTCGGCCAGGTCGGCGACCGCATCCATCTGGTCCGCGGTGATGTCGCCCGGCGGCACGCCGGTCGGTTTCAGCGACACGGTCACGGCCGCGTAGCCGGCGACCTTGTGCGCGTGCACGTTGGTGCGCAGCCAGCGCGCAAAGCGCTTGTCGCCTGCCGCCAGCGCGGCGGTGTTGTCGATGTCGGACGCGGCGGCGGCGTCGTGCTGCGGCCAGACGAAGCGCGCCTTGATGCGATCCACGAATTCTTGCGTGATGGTGTCGGGGCCGCCCTTGATGCGCTGCCACTCTTCATCGACCTGCTGCGCGTAGACCTCGGGCGTCAGATCCTTGACCAGGATCTTGATGCGCGCCTTGTACTTGTTGTCGCGGCGGCCGTGCAGGTTGTAGACCCGCAACGCGGCCTGCAGATAGGTCAGCAGGTGCTGCCATTCGACGAATGGATTGATGAGCTTGCCGACGATGGGCGTGCGGCCCAGACCGCCGCCGATCCACACGCGAAAGCCCAGCTTGCCGTCGCGCTCGACGGCCTGCAGGCCGATGTCGTGCACGCCCACGGCCGCGCGGTCTTCCACGGCGCCGCTGACCGCGATCTTGAACTTGCGCGGCAGGAAGGCGAATTCGGGATGCAGCGTGGACCACTGGCGGATGATTTCGCACCAGATCAGCGGGTCCACCAGTTCGTCCGGCGCGACGCCGGCAAAGTGGTCGGTGGTCGTGTTGCGGATGCAGTTGCCGCTGGTCTGGATGGCGTGCATCTGGACCGTGGCGAGTTCGGCCAGGATGTCCGGCACGTCTTCAAGTTTGGGCCAGTTGAACTGGATGTTCTGGCGCGTGCTGAAGTGTCCGTAGCCGCGGTCCCACTTGCGCGCGATGTGCGCCAGGGTGCGCAACTGGCGCGACGCCAGCAGGCCATACGGAATGGCGACGCGCAGCATCGGCGCGTGGCGCTGGATGTACAGGCCGTTCTGCAGGCGCAGGACGCGGAAATCGTCCTCGGTAAGCTGGCCGTCGAGGAAGCGGCGCGTCTGATCGGCAAACTGCGCGACACGCTGCTCGACAAGCTGTTGATCGACGGGGTCATACACGTACATGTCTACTGCCCTTGGAAGTCTTTTCGAGTCTGAACCCCGGGGATGGGGACGGGCGCACGGCGCCAGCAAAATCGGGATTCATAACCGTAACAGCCACCCGCAAAGACCGTCTAAGTCATTCTGGTAATAAAGAAATAAGAGCCCCCACGCCGCGCGCGCTGCGCGCGCTAGCTGCCCCCCGAGGGGCTGCCCCGCCTTCGGGCGGCCGGGCGGCGGGGCGGCTATTTTTGCGGAGGCCGTCGAAACCAGCGGCGAGCGTACGCGCTTATATGGATATGCGGCTTGTCGCAGAACAAGCCCTTGAGACCCTACAACGCCGCATTCACCGCCCACCGAGCCACGAAAACCAGAATGATCACCAGGCAGGCCGCGAGCAGCAGGCCGGTGGCGATGAGGGGGCCTGGTTTGTTGTGGGCGATGTCTGCGTCGTAGCCGCGGCCGCGGCGTACGCCGAAGAAGGCCCACAGCACGGAGCGGACCGTACGCAGGAAACCGAGCATATGCGCCTCCGGGCGGATTTTTGACGGTCCACTGTAGACGCTGTCTTGCCCGGCAGACAGATGCAGATCCGCGTCAGCCGACCGTATCAGTTGGCGCGGCGATGTGGGCGCCGATGCCGCGCACGATGTGCTCCAGCAGTTCGCGCGCGGCGGGCGAAATGTGGCGGCCGGCGCGGCTCAGGACGTGCAGGCTGCCCTGGTTCAGGATGGGATTGGCCAGCGGCAGGCTGGCCAGCCGCTGCGCCTGCATGTCGGCGGTGACGGCGATGGGCGGGGTGAGCGCGTAGCCGATGCCGGCGGCCGCGAACTGCCACAGCGCCTTGAACGACGAGGTGGTCAGCACGTTGTGCAGCCGGACCTGCTCGCTGATCTCGGCGGCCTGGATATGCTGGCGCACGCCAAACCCTTCCTGCATGGACGCACCGGGATAGTCGGCCAGATCGGTCAGCAGCAGGGGACGGCGCAGGCGCGTCAGCGGGTGGTCCTGGCGGACGATCGCGCGTATCGGCTCGGGCCGCGAGTAATGCGTGCGCAGCCGCGCGTCGTTGGGCGGCTGGAATACCAGCCCGATGTAGGCGCGGTCGTCAACGATGCGCTGGACGATCTCTGACGTGCGGGCCACGTCGATATCCAGTGTGACCTCGGGATGGCTGCGCCAGTAGCCCGGCAGCACGCGGTCGAACATCAGCTCCACAAAGCCTTCGCCCAGCACCAGGTCGATGTGGCCGCGTTCGGCTTTGCGCAGGCTGTCGATTTCAGAGAAGAAGCTTTCCTGGATGTCTTGCTGCCGCTTTACGTAGCGGGCGAGGATGTGGCCGGCGTCGGTGGGCACCAGGCCACGTCCCCGGCGTTCGAACAGCGCCATGCCGCAATCGCGCTCCAGCGCGGCGATGGCGCGGCTGACGGCGGACGGGTCCATTTCCAGCGCCTCGGCTGCGCCGCGCACTGAGCCTCGGCTCATGACCTGCATGAAGTAATGGGTGCGGCGCGCGTCGAGTTGTTCGTCCATGGCGGGAGGCTCCGGGCGGAATGCGGCTGAATTTCCACGGCGGCAATTAAGGGTTTACCCTTATTTCGGCTAATTCCGTGCAAAATTTTCCCAGGAAGGGACTATCCGTTGCATTTTACGCAACGTTTATCGGCCGCCCGTGTCATGGTTGCCCGCCAGAGGGGCGGGCGAAAATTGCGCGGTCCGAGCCGGCCGCCCGTTGCGCGTGCCGATCGCGCCGTATTGGCCGCTTGAATCGGCCGGATCGCTGCCGCGATCACTAGTCACGTCATCAGGGGAAAAACCAATGTCTCATGCCAGCGCCAGCCTGGCCTCGCCTTCCATGCCGCTATCGGGACGCGTGCGCATGCTCGCCGCCATCCTGCTGGTGGTCGTCATTGCCGAAGCGATCGGCAGCGTCACGTTTTCGGTAGGTCCGGGCAAGATCATTTTGCAGCCCATGCTGTGGGCCATTTTCATCGGCGCGGTGGTTGCGGCGTTTGGCCAGCGTCTGCCGGCGGGCGCCGGCATCGACAAGGCCATGCAGACCCGCATCAGCGGTTACCTGCAATTTGCGCTGCTGCCGTTCCTGGCCAAGCTGGGCCTGATGGTGGGCGGCGCCTTGCCGCAGGTGCGCGAGGCCGGCTGGGCGCTGGTGTTCCAGGAGTTCGGCCACTTCTTCGGCACCATGGCCATCGGCCTGCCGCTGGCGCTGCTGCTCGGCATCAAGCGTGAGGCGATTGGCGCGACGTTCTCGGTGGGCCGCGAGCCCAGCCTGGCGATCATCGGCGAACGCTATGGCATGAACTCGCCCGAAGGCCGTGGCGTCATGGCCGAATACATCACCGGCACGGTCATCGGCGCGCTGTTCGTGGCGCTGATGGCGGGCTTCATCACCAGTCTGAACATCTTCGATCCGCGCTCGCTCGCCATGGGCGCCGGCGTGGGCTCGGGCAGCATGATGGCCGCAGGCGTGGGCGCGATCGCCTCGCAGCAGACGCCGGAAATGGCGCATCAGGTCGCTGCGCTGGCCGCCGCGGCCAACCTGCTGACGACGGTGGTGGGCGTGTACTTCACGCTGTTCATCTCGCTGCCGACGACGATCTTCCTGTACGGCAAGCTGGAACCCGTGCTGGGCCGCTTCTCGCGCGGCAAGAACGAGGCCGTGGTTGACGACAGCGTCTCGGAAGACGTGCCGGCGCACGGCACGAAGATGGGCTTCGGCGACCGCCTGACCGCCTACGTCATCTGTGGGCTGTTCGCATTGGTGGGCAACCGCCTGGGCTACAACGTGCCGTTCGCGGACGCGCTGCCCGGCATGGGCATCATTGTGCTGCTGGTCGTCATCACCGACCTGGTCCTGCGTGTCGTACCCAAGCTGCCGGCCGTGTTCGTGCTGTCGGTGATTGCGATGACCGCGGGCTGCCCCGGCGTGCTGCCGTACTCGGATCAGATCATCGCGCTGGTCGGCAAGGTCAATTTCCTGCCGTTCACGACGGTGATCCTGGCGATGGCCGGCCTGTCGATCCTGAAAGACCTGCCTGCGTTCCGCAAGTTGGGCTGGAAGATCGTGGTGGTGTCGCTGGCTGCCAATGCCGGTACGTTCATGGGCGCCACGATGATCGCGGAATTCTTCCACTGATCGGCGTTCGCGCCACGACAAAGCCGCCTGTTGTACATGCGGCTTTTTTTATGGGCTTGCGAGGGACGGTGTCAGACACCCGGGGAAGATCGTCGTCAGTTTGCGGCGGCGTCTCAATGGGTGTCAGACACCTCGGGATAAGTGAACGGGTGTCTGACACCTAGGGATCAGTGCGCGGCGCGGCGCCGGGCCGGTAGCGTGCGTTGTCGGTCACGTTTTCAGTGGGACCGATATTCGCTACTGGCGGGATGCCGACGCCCGCCGCCTTCATGACAGCCGCGGCCTGCAGTTCCACCTGCGGATTGCCCATGGCAACGCGGTAGGGTTGCAGCGGCGCCAGGCCTTCGATGGTGCCCCAGTCGTTCGCGGTGTCGGCGCGTTGGGTCACCGGGTCGGGCCGCGCGGCAAAGTCCTCGACCGCGCGCCGCAGCCGGGCGTCCGCGTACAGGTCGCGCAATTCATCGATGTTGATGGCGGGGGCGGTGCGGGCAAGGGGTGCGACGGCAGAGTCAGCTTTGGCTCTGACAGGCAGGGCGTCTTGTTCCGCCCGCGCCAATTTGTCGGCCTCGGCGCGTTCCACGCGCTGGGCGTCGCGGGCGGCCTGGGCCTGCGCGGTGCGCTGCGCTTGCCGGGCTGCGTAGTTCTGCGCGGCGCGTTCGGCTTCCCAGGCGGGGCGGTTTTCATCCAGCATCGAAACGCGCGCCGGATAAGGCGCGGCAACGTGGGGGATGGCGGAGATCGCAGAAATGGCCATGCGGGGCTCCTCGTCGTAGTTGACCTTTGGGTTGGTCGGTCCGGGCAAATGCAAGTTCACTGTAGCAAAGCCCCCGACGAAAGGTTTTACCCATCTGTGGATTTCGTAACCGTCTCCCAAGCCGTCAATTCCTCCTGCAAGGCGGCCAGTTTGCTTCGCACCAACCCGAGCGCATCGCTGCCCAGCAGCAGGTGCGCGGGAGGATGATCGGCATCGATGGCCGCCAGCATGGCGCGCGCCGCCTTGCGGGGATTCCCCAACTGACGGCCGCTTTTTTCTTCGCGAGCCTTCCGGATGGGGTCGAAGATGGGGTCGTAGTCCGCAATGGCGCGGGGAGTGCGCGTCATGGATCGGCCCGCCCAGTCGGTGCGAAACGATCCCGGCGCCACCGCCGTTACGGCGATGCCCAGCGCCTGCACTTCCTTGCCCAGCGCTTCGGAAATCCCCTCCAGCGCGAACTTGCTGCCGCAGTAGTACGCGATGCCCGGCATCGTGATGTGCCCGCCCATGGAGGTGATGTTCAGGATGTGGCCGCGCCGGCGCCGGCGCATGAAGGGCAGAACCGCCTTCATCATCGCGACCGCGCCAAACACGTTCACGTCGAACTGGCGGCGCATTTCCGACAGGGGCGACTCTTCCATCACGCCTTCATGGCCGTAGCCCGCATTGTTCACCAGCACGTCGATGGCGCCGACGCTGGCCTCGATGTCAGCCACGATGCCGTCGATGGCGTCGAAGTCGGTGATGTCCAATACGCGCCCGATGGCGGCGCCAGGAGACAGGCTTTCAAAGGCGAGGCGGGCCGGCTCGCTGCGCACCGTGCCGACGACGCGGTGGCCTGCGGCAAGGGCTTCCTCGGCCAGGGCGCGGCCAAAGCCGCTGCTGACGCCCGTGATGAGCAGGGTTTTAAGAGAGGTCATGGAGAGGGCTCCGAAGTCACTGGAGAATGCATGGTAGTCTTGCCAAAACCTGCGGATAAGCCGTATTCCGCTGCTTGTCTTGCACAAAACTATGAATGCGATATCCAAGGCCCGCGAGGACGCGGTAGGCTCCGCTCTTGCTGAAAGCCGCATGGCCGCGCTGCTGCGCGGTCTGGCGCCTGACGAGGGCTACAACCTGACCGCGTTGCCCAGCGTGCGCGTGCTGCGCGCCAACCGGGCGCTGGCGCGCACGCCGGTGCTGTATGACCCGGGCATCGTGATCGTCTGTCAGGGCCGCAAGCGCGGCTACTTCGGCGATCGGATGTACCTGTACGACGAGCAGCATTACCTGGCCGTGTCCGTCCCGGTGCCCTTCAGCATGGAGACCGACGCAACGCCCGACCGCCCGTTGCTGGCGCTGTATCTGCACCTGGATTTCGTGCTGGCGGCGGAACTGGCTTCGCAGATCGACGGCGCCGGCGCTGGCCCCTCAGCGGCTGCCCAGGCGCCGCAGAGCATGCTCTCGACCCCGATGGATGACGCGATGCGCACGTCGGTGCTGCGATTCATCGAGGCCATGACCCGGCCGCTGGAAGCTGCCGTGCTGGGACCGGGCCTGTTGCGCGAACTCTACTTCCGTGTGCTGACCGGGCCGCAGGGCAGTTCGATGCGGGAAGCGTTGTCCCTGCGCGGGCAGTTTGGCCGGATCGGCAAATCCCTGCGCCTCATTCACGCGGAATACGCCCGGCCGCTCGACGTGACGCGATTGGCGGAAGAGGCGGGCATGAGCATCCCGAGCTTTCACAGCCATTTCAAGGCGGTGACGCAGGTCTCTCCCATGCAGTACGTGAAATCGACGCGCCTGCACCAGGCGCGTCTCTTGATGGTGCGGCAGGACCTGACGGCCGAGACAGCGAGCCAGGCGGTGGGCTACACAAGCCCGTCCCAGTTCAGCCGCGAGTTCAAGCGTCTATTTGGCCTGACGCCGGCGGCGGAGGCGCGACGCATGCGCGAAGGCTTCGCCCTGCCGGCGTTTGCGGACGCCACCTACGTGTCGTCACACTGAATTCAAGGCTTGGTGGCCTGCATCGACGGGCGCTGGCTGAAGCTTTCGAACCACTTGGCCGTGGCGGGGTGCGAAGCGCGCCAGTCCAGATCCGGGAAGCGGAAGTCCAGGTACCCCAGCGCGCAGCCGATGGTGATGGTGCCGATGTCGAGCCGGCCTTCGAGGCCTGCGGCGTTCTTTTCGATGAGCGCGAGGCCGTCGCGCACCTTGCCAAGCTGGCCCTCGACCCAGCCATCCCAGCGCAACGCCTCGGGGCGCAGCACGGTCTCGTAGCGTGCCAGCAGCGCCGCACCCAGCATGCCGTCGGCCATCGCCTGCTCGGCCAGCACCGGCCAGCGGGCCTTGCCGGCGGGGAAGAATGTGCCGCCGCCCAGGTCGTTCAGGTATTCGCAGACGACGCGGCTGTCGAACAGCGCCTGGCCTTCATCGGTGATCAACGTGGGCACCTGGCCCAGCGGGTTGCTCGGGATGATGGTCTGGTCTCGGGCGACGGGACCAGCGGCGCTGGGCAGCTTTTCAAGGCGGTCGACCAAGCCGAGTTCATGGGCGATGACCATGCACTTGCGTACGAACGGCGAAGCGGGCGAGAAGAAGATTTTCATGGGGTTCCCTGTCGGTGAGAGGCGTCAGTGTTGCCCAGGGGGCGAACGCTGTCCAGCCTGCTTGCGGATGACCGGCGGGGAAGGGATGAAAGGGGGGCGGCGCCGGAGCCGCTGCGGTCCGGCGCGCGGCGCTTACTGCGTAATGCCCGTTTCAAGGCAGGGCTTGAATTCGCCGGATTCCGGATCGCGCAGGAACAGGACGCCGGTGGCCACGCCGAAGTAGGCGCCGTGCAGTTCCAGCTCGCCCTTTTCGACGCGGCGGCGGATGGACGGGAAGGTCATCAGGTTGTTCAGGCTGTGCGCGACGGTGGCCAGCTCCAGGCGCTTCAGGTTGGCCTGGCGGTCGCCGGTATCCGGGGACATGCCCTTGGCCACGGGTTCGATCTGCGACATCCATTTGCCGATGAAATCGCTCTTGCTCAGCGGCGTCGCGTCGTCGAAGAAGAAGCGGATGCCGCCGCAGGAGGCGTGGCCCAGCACGACGATGTGCTTGACGTTCAGGCCATTGACCGCGAATTCGATGGCGGCGCTGGTGCCGTGGTACGACGATTCCGAGTCGGGGTCACAGGGCGGCACAAGGTTGGCCACGTTGCGCACCACGAACATCTCGCCGGGGCCGGCGTCGAAGATTGCTTCGGGCGACACGCGCGAGTCGCAGCAGCCAATGATCAGGATTTCCGGGCTTTGGCCGATTTCGGCCAGCTTTTGATAGCGGCTGCTTTCGGTCTGGAAGCGGCCGTCCAGGAAAGATTGATAGCCTTCGGAGAGTCTTTTGGGAAACATGATCTTCACTTCCTAGTATCAAGGCCAGGCTTGCTGGCGCGCCGGCATACGCAATAAGGGGCTTCGTTTGGAAGCCCCTGTTATCGAGTCGGCAAGCGGGATTTTCCCATAATCGGCCTGATAGCCACCTGTCTAGACCCTGATTGCAGAAGGGTTTTTTGGGGGCGGTCGACCGCGGGGTGGCCCTAGCGGGCGGCCACGTCCAACGCGGTCACGCGGGTGAATTCGAGTGGCGTGATCGCCTTGACCACCTTGATCTGGCCCGGGGCGAAAGGGCCGACGACGTCTTCGCTGACTCGGCCGATCTCGCGGTTCTGCGCGTCGTACAGGACATAGGTGAGGAGGACGCTGCTGACGGGACGCTCGGACTGGTTGGCCAGAAAACCGGTGATGGTGGAGACGTTGCGGGTGCTGTCGCGCACGGCCTGCACGTTGCCCAGGGTGATGCCGTAGGCAAGGCTTTGCGCGGCGGCGGCGCCGGACAGGCCGGCCAGCACGGCGAGCGCGGCAAGGGCGAGTTTTTTCATGGTGGTCTCCTGATGCAGCCCGCGGCGGCAATTGCGGCAGGGCGTCGCGGCGCGGGGTATGCGTATCTCACTCCTTTCCGGGCGGGGATACAACGGGCCAGATGGATGAATGGGTAACAGGTTGCGGCGGAAGTTGCGAACGTTGTGGGTTTGTCCGATGATGACCGGGCCGGCGCCTTGGCCGGCGGACCGTGCCGCCCGCGTCGCGCGTGCCATTGCGCTTGGGGGCGCTCAAGGGAGGAAAACTCATGCTTTCCCGTACCAGCCAGCTGGCCTCGGCCATTCTGTTGTCCGCATGTTTTGCCGGCGCGCAGGCGCAGACCCCCGCCGCTCCCTCAACCGCCAAGACGCCAACGCCGCAGCAGCAGCGCATGTCGGACTGCAACAAGTCCGCCGAGGGCAAGAAGGGCGACGACCGCAAGGCTTTCATGAGCAGTTGCTTGAAAGGGGAGGAACCGCCCAAGCAACTGACGCCGCAGCAGCAGAAGATGAAGGACTGCAACGCGAAGGCCGCGGAACAGAAACTGGCCGGCGACGCGCGCAAGACATTCATGAGCACCTGCTTGAAGGGTTGAACGACCGGCCCAAATAAAACGCCAGACGGTGTCTTGCGTTTTATTTGTGCCGGCCAAGAATTCTGTAAGACACCTGACCTGCGCTGGTGTCTGACACCGGCGGTACGCAACTCACGCCGTTGCAATCGGCGTAACGGGCGAGCCGATCGCGTGCGGCAGGCGCAGGGGCGGGGCGGTCAGCATGAAGTGGTGGCGGCCGTTGGCGAACAAAAACTCCGCCAGGTCCTTCAGATACCAAAGCTCCGCCAGCGGCAGGCCCAGCTTGAACAGGCAGTGGTGATGCAGCGGCAGCATGGGACGCGCGCCGGATTTTTCGCGGGCGGGGTAGGCCTCGACCGCGTAGTTGTCGGCGCAGATGGCGGCGATGCCGCTATCGGTGATCCATTGCAGCAGCGCGTCGTCGGTGCCATCCAGCGCGGCGCCGTAGGTGTGCAGCACCTCGGGGTCGGGCGTGCCGTTCATGGCGACCACGGCTTCGGCGTAGCCGGTGCGAAGCACCAGCATGTCGCCCGGTTCCACGGTGATACCGTCCGCTT
>CBHWAL010000108.1:0-10680 GCA_966111495.1 uncultured Achromobacter sp.
CTGGAAGGTGGAAAGCTGCCTTGCGGGGGCTCAGGAGCAATAAACGACGCAGCACATAGAACGCCGCATGCCCAAGCGCATCCGGCATACAAGCATCAGTACAAGAGGAGACAACCATGCACAAAAGCACCATCCGCGGCGCGGCCGCCGTCATGCTGTCATTGGCCTCGTACGCGGCCAGCGCCCAGCAGAAACCCGTGGACATCGGATTCATCGGCACCCTGTCCACGCCCGCCGGCTACATTGGCGAGGACGAGCGCGATGCCTTCATGCTGGCCGTCAAGGAAGGCGGCGGCAAGCTGGGCGGCGTGCCCGTCAATGTGCGCGTCGAGGACGACGCGCTCAAGCCCGCCAACGCCAAGCAGATCGCCGACAAGATGGTGCAGGGCGGCGTGCGTTTGTTCACCGGCATCAACTTCTCGAACGTGATGGCCGCCGTCGGGCCCACCGTGCTCAACGCCGGCGCCTTCTACGTCAGCCTGAACGCCGGCCCCTCCAACTTCGCGGGCAAGGCCTGCAATCCCAATTACTTCTCGGTGGCGTTCCAGAACGACTCATACGCCGACACCGCCGGCATGGCCGCCAATGAACTGGGCGCCAAGCGCGTGGTCATCATGGCGCCGAACTACCAAGCCGGCCGCGACGCCATTGCCGGCTTCAAGCGCACCTACAAGGGCGAGATCGCCGACGAGATCTACACCAAGCTCGAACAGGCCGACTTCTCGGTGGAGCTGGCGCGCATCCGCTCGCTCAATCCCGACGCCATTTTCCAGTTTCATCCGGGCGGCGCAGGCATCAACCTGACCAAGCAGTTCGCCAACTCGGGGCTGGCCGACAAGATCAAGATGATCACGCCCATCTACTCGATGGACGACCGCATGCTGGCCGCCACCGGCACCGCGGGCAAGGGCTTTTACCTGAGTTCGCTGTGGAGCGCCGACCTGGACAACCCGCAGAGCAAGCATTTCGTCGAGGCATTCACCAAGACCTACAACCGTCCGCCCACCGCCTATGCGGCGCAGGCCTACGACACCGCCAATCTGATCGGCTCCGCCTTGAAAGCCGTGAACGGCGACATCACCGGCAAACCCGACGACTTCCGCAATGCACTGCGGCGCGCCGACTTTCCCAGCGTGCGCGGCAAGTTCAAGTTTGGATCAAACCAGCATCCCATCCAGGACTGGTATCTGCTGCACATTGAAGCCGGTCCCGACGGCAAGCTGATCTACAAAAACCTGACGGGCCGCCCCCCCCCCCCCCCCCACGTCCCCGCCGCGCACTCAAACAGCCCATGCCGGGGCGCTGGGGGCGCGGCGCGGGGCTGGCGGGCCCCCCGCGGCCTTGCCAAACAGGCTCTCCCAAGAAGGAGTCGCAATGCTGATGTTCCTGGAGCAGGTCCTGAACGGCCTGCAGTACAGCGCCTTGCTGTTTCTGTTGTCGGCGGGTTTGACGCTGGTGTTCGGCATCATGAACGTCATCAACCTGACGCACGGCTCGTTCTACATGGTGGGCGCGTTCTGCGCGGCCAGCGCGGCAGCCTCCACGGGGTCGTTCGCGGCCGCCCTGCTGGCCGCGCTGGCGGGCGCGGCGTTGTACGGCCTGGTGATCGAACTGCTGGTCATCCGCCACCTGTACCGCCGCGACCACCTGGACCAGGTGCTGGCCACGCTGGGGCTGACCCTGTTCACCAATGAACTGGTGACCGTGCTCTTCGGCCGCAGTCCGCCCTTCATGGACATCCCGCCCTTCCTGTCCGGGTCCGTCGCGCTCCTGCCCGGCCTGAACTATCCCATCATGCGGCTCGCCTTCATCGGCGCGGGCGCGCTCGTCGCGCTGGGCCTGTGGCTGCTGATTTCGCGCACGCGGGTCGGCATGCTGGTGCGCGCCGGCGCCGACGACGGCGAAATGGTCGACGCGCTGGGCGTGAACATCCAGCGCCTCTTCACCCTGATCTTCACGCTGGGCGCCCTGCTCTGCGGCTTTGCGGGCGTCATGGCCGCGCCCCTGTTGGCCGTCGAGATCGGCATGGGCGAGCGCATCCTCATCACCACGTTCGTCGTCATCGTGGTGGGCGGCGTGGGCTCCGTGCGCGGCGCGCTGGTCGGATCGCTGATGATCGGCATGACCGATGCGCTGGGGCGCGCCTACATCCCCTTCTGGATGTCGCGCCTGCTGCCGCCCGAGCTCTCGGACTCCGCGAGCTCTAGCCTCGTGTCCGCCAGCATCTACATCCTGATGGCCATCGTGCTGCTGTTCAAGCCGCGCGGACTGGTGCCGGCCCAGCGATAGGGAAGATATTCATGACCAGATCAATTCCACCGTCTGCCGCGGTTACCCCGGTGTCTGACACCCGAGGAAGCGCCGTCTCAAACCGAGACGACGCATCAGGGGTGTCAGATACCTACTCCGCAGGCAGGCCGCGCCTGACCCGCAGCGTCATCGTCAACGCCGTCGGGCTGCTGCTTTTCGTATTGGTGCCGGCCATCGCGCAGGCCACCGGCGAGAGCTTTCTCGTCAATCTCATGACGCGCTTTTTGATCTACGCCATCGCGGCCGTCAGCCTGGACCTGATCCTGGGCTACGGCGCCATGGTCAGCTTCGGCCATGCCGCGTTCTTCGGCCTGGGCGGCTACGTCATCGGCATCGCCGCCTTTCACGTCAACATGGGCGAGACGATCTTCGGCTGGAGCGGCAGCAACGCCGCGCTCGTCATGTGGCCACTTGCCATCGCCGTTGCCGCGCTGGCCGGACTGGGGGTGGGTTTTCTGTCGCTGCGCACCACCGGCGTGCAATTCATCATGATCACGCTCGCCTTCGGACAGATGCTGTACTTCATCCTGGTCGGGCTGATGGTCTACGGCGGCGACGACGGCCTGTCCATCGACGCGCGCAACACGCTGCCCGGCCTGAACCTGAACGATCCCACCACCTACTACTACGTGTGCCTGGCGCTCATGACCGTCTGGATCATCGTCTGCCGGCGCATCGTCAATTCGCCCTTCGGCATGGCCCTGCAAAGCATCAAGCAGAATCCCCGCCGCAGCATCGGACTGGGCTTGGCGCCGCTGCGCTACCGCCTCACGGCATTCGTGCTGTCGGCCGCCGGCACCGGGCTTGCCGGCGCACTGTGGGCCAACTACGCGCTCTTTGTCAGTCCGGACATGTCGGCCTGGCAGAAGTCAGGCGAGCTGATGGCCATGGTGATTCTGGGCGGCATGGGCTCGATCTTCGGGCCCGTACTCGGCGTGGCCGTGTACCTGGGCCTGGAGCAGGTCGCCACCGGCTGGACCGAGCACTGGATGCTGATCCTGGGACCCGTACTTGTGTTGGTGGTGCTGTTCGGCAAACGCGGCGTGTACGGCTGGCTGGCGGGAGGCAAGCAATGACGAATCCCAAACTGGAGATCCGCGGCCTGCAGAAATCCTTTGGCGCGGTGCACGCCACGCAGGGCGTCGACCTGGCGGTCCGGCCCGGCGAATTGCACGCCCTTATCGGCCCCAACGGCGCGGGCAAGACCACCCTGCTCTCGCAGATCAGCGGTGAAATCCTGCCCGACGCCGGCAGCATCTGGCTCGACGGCGCCGACATCACGCGCATGCCCGCCTACCGGCGACCTGCTGCGGGCCTGGCCCGATCGTTTCAGATCAGCCAGCTCTACCCCGACTTCACCGCCGAAGACAACGTCGCCATGGCCGTGCAGGCGCACAGCCCCGGCGGCTTCAACCTGTGGCGCAACGCCCGGCGCATGGCCCGGCTGCGCGAACCGGCGCGCGCCGCGCTTGAACGCGTCGGTCTGGCCGGACGCGCCGGCGTGCGCGTCTCGGCGCTGGCGCACGGTGAGAAGCGCCAGCTCGAACTGGCCATGGCCCTGTCGCTGGACGCGTCCGTGCTATTGCTGGACGAGCCGATGGCAGGCATGGGCGCCGAGGAATCGCAACGCATGACAGCCCTGCTCCAGACCTTGAAGGGCCGCTACGCCATCCTGCTGGTCGAACACGACATGGACGCCGTCTTCGCGCTGGCCGACCGCGTCACCGTGCTGGTCTACGGCAAAACCATCTTCACCGGCACGCCCGACGAGGTGCGCCGCCACCCCGACGTGCGCGCCGCCTACCTGGGCGAGGAGGACTGATGCTGCAAGTCAACCAACTGCAAGGCGGCTACGGCGCCAGCAAAGTGCTCTTCGGCATCGACCTGGACATCGCGCCGCGCCAGGTCGTCTCGCTGATCGGCCGCAACGGCATGGGCAAGACCACCACCGTCAAGACCCTGATGGGCATGCTGCCCGCGCAGGGCGGCGCCATCCTGCTCGACGGCAAACCCATCACCGGCATGGCCCCGCACCGCATCGCGCAGCTAGGCATCGGCCTCGTCCCCGAAGGCCGCCGCGTATTCGGGTCGCTGTCCGTCGAAGAAAACCTCATCGCCACCGCGCGCAACACACGCGCCGGCTGGCACGTCGGCCGCGTCTTCGACCTGTTTCCGCGCCTGAAGGAACGCCGCACCCAATCCGCCCGCACGCTTTCCGGCGGCGAACAGCAGATGCTGGCCGTCGGCCGCGCCCTGCTCATCAACCCGCGTCTGCTCATCCTGGACGAAGCCACCGAAGGCCTCGCGCCCCTGATTCGCCAGGAAATCTGGAACTGCCTGCGCCGCTTGAAGGAAGAAGGTCAGACCATTCTTGTGATCGACAAGAACCTCAAGGAAATGGCCACCTTTGTCGACCGCCATCACGTCCTGGAGAAGGGCCGCGTCGTCTGGCAAGGCAGCCCCGCCGAACTGGCCGCGCAGCCCGACCTGGCGCATCGCTATCTGGGGGTCTAACCGCAGCCTGCTAGTCCTGCGATTCGCAGAAGCTCAGCCGATTGCCAAACGGATCGATCACCGCCATCACGCGCCCCCACGGCATCTCCTCGACGCCGGGCCGCATGTATGCGTACTTTCTGGCGCTGACCTCCGCGTGGAATTCGTCCACGCCCTGCATCCGCACAAACACCGCCGACCCCGGCGTCGCATCGCCATGATGCTCGGACAGATGCAGCACCAGATCCCCGCGATGCACTTGCGCATACAGCGGAAATCCGGCCTCGAACCGATGCTCCCAATCCCAGGTGAGCCCAAGAAAATCCAGGTAAAAGTCGCGCGCCTTATCTACTGAGAAAATGCGCAGGATCGGGATGGCGGCTTGAAGGTGCATAGCGGGGCCTTGGTAGTATGCGAGGGATTCAGCATAGAACAGAAGCACCTACATGCCCATCGCCACCCAAGACTCCTGGAAGCACCTGCCCGCGCCGGCGCAGCGTGAACCGCTGCATTTTCAGGGGCGCTATACCGCCGACGAGTACGCCCGCTTGCAGCAGGGCGTGATTCCGCAAGAGATGGAAGACAAATGGTTCATCTACCTGCACGACGGCTGGCTGCGTTTGCATCGCAGCTGGACGGGCAACTGGATCTACGCGCTGCGCCTTGAACAGGATGGAGAGGCATGGACGGTGACCGATTCATGGGTGAACCGCGATCCGGAGCAGTACCGGCTCACCGACGCGGAATATGACCGGGATTCGCTGCAAAGGATGTTGCAGTGGCTGATCAAGGGGCCGGCGGTTTGATGCACGTCGGTTGACCCACATGCCCGCGGCGCGCGTTCAGGGCGTTACCAGGAGCGTGGCGATGCGCCGTATCGCGCCTTGAAGATCTTGCTGAAATGACTGAGGCTTGAATACCCCAGGTCGCCAGCCACCTGCGTGACGCTCATGCCGCTGCGCAGCAGGTCCGAGGCGCGCACCAGCCGCGCGTCGCTCAGATAGGCGTGAACCGAACGGCCGACGTTTGCCCGCATCAATTCCTGAAGCCGTCTTTCAGACAAGCCCACCGTTCGCGCGACACGCCCTGGCGGCCAATGTTCGGAGCACCGTTCCCGCAGCAGGCGGCAAGCCTGCTGCACCTGCTGACGCTCCTCTGCGGCGGGTCCCTTCAGCACTTCCGGCACGGAAAGCAATTCCACAAAGGCAGCCAGCATCTCGAGCGACTTGGCGCGGTACCAGATCCTGCGCGCCTCGGGCGCCGCCGGCGCATCACGGGAAATTTCGGTGGCCAACGTCAGCAGGCTGGCGGGCGCGTCCAGCGTTGCCACCAGCGATCCATGGGTTGGCACGCTGACGTCTTGGCGAAACCGCTGAGTCAGCAGGGTGATGGGCGCCGAGTCGCCTGCCCGGGCCAGCGCATCGGGGGTGTAACGGATATCCAGCATCCGGACGCGCCGCTTCGCGTAAAGGTGCGTGGTCCAGCCCACCGGCTGCTCGTGGTTGAAGAGAAGCGCCGCGCCCCCGGACACTTTCAGCGGTTTGCCGCCCTCCAGCGCCAGCATGGCTTCGCCCTCCAGCCAAACCTGCATGCCGAACACCGGTGCGCCCGGCGCGGGAATCGTCAGCGCCGCCGATGGGCAGCCGTCCAGCACCACCACACTGACGCCTTCCTCGACGCGCACCACGCACTGGATGACGTCTTCCCAATCCTTTGTGGCGGGCACTGTCGGAAGCGTGCCCCGCCACCATTCGTGAGGCTTGACTGGAGCGGTATACGGATCGAGCGAGAGCACAGCGGGCATGGGTAACAAGCTCAATTGCGTTGAGTGCAGCAAAACCGTCAATTGGCGCCGAGAAATCGTCAGACATCCGGCGGCGCTTCTGGAATCATCCCGTCGCACAGGAATGATTCTTGTTAATTATAAATTGATCAGGTGGTAACCCCCGTGTTCTTCTCCGTCAAGCCGTTGCCGTTGGCATTGCTCGCAGCCTTTGCCGCGTCCGCGTCCGTCGCCGCGCAGCCCGCTCCCTCGGCGGCCGCCGATGTCTCCACGCTGTCGCCGGTCGTGGTGCAAGGATCGATCGACGCATCGCCAACCTCCGGCGCCGACTTCGTTGCCACGCGCAGCCGGTCCGGCACCAAGTCGGACGCGGCCCTGATCGACACGCCCCAGACCGTCAATGTCATCACCCGCAACGAAATGGACTGGCGAGGCGTCACCGCGCTGGCGCAGGCCGTCCGCTACACGCCGGGCGTCTTCGCCCAGTACGGCGACAACGATGTGCGCTATGACTGGCTTACGATCCGCGGGTTCACCCCGGCCCGCTATCTGGACGGCCTGCTCCTGCCCTTTGGCGCGCGGGGATATGCGCAGCCGCGCATCGACACCTATGGCCTGGAACGGATTGAGATCCTGAAGGGGCCGTCGTCTGGCCTTTATGGCCAAAGTGCCCCGGGCGGGCTGGTGAACATGACCAGCAAGCGTCCCACCGCCGAGCCGATCAATGAGGTCGTCCTGCAGGCGGGCAGCTTCAACCGGTACCAGGGATCGTTCGACTTTTCCGGTCCGGCCGACGATGAAGGCAAATTCCTGTATCGCCTGACCGGCACCTTGCGCGATAGCGACACGCAGTACCAGCACGTCGACGATGAACGCCAGTTCATCGCGCCCAGCTTCACGTGGCGCCCGTCGTCTGACACCAGCCTGAATCTGAATGTGCAGTACCAGAAGATCACCAGCCACGGCGGCGGCGGCGCGCCCGTGCTGCCGGTCATCGGGACGCTGGAAAAGAGCAGTGCCGGCTACATTGCCCGCGACCGCTTCGTGGGCGAACCGGGCTACGACATCTTCACCAACGAGCAGACCATGGTGGGCTACACGCTGGACCACCGTCTGAACGACACCTGGAGCGTGCGGCAAAGCGCCCGCTACACGAACGTGGACACCAACACCCGCCGCGTGCAGATCGGCGCGATGGCGTCAGAGACCCAGGCGATCCGTTACGCCTGGGCCTTCCCCGAGACATCGCATGCGTTCCAGGTCGACAACCAGTTGAACGCCAAATTCACGGCCGGCCCCACGCGCCATGACCTCACTTTCGGCCTGGATTACCTGCGGGAAAAATCCCGCTACAACGAAAGCAGCCTGGGACTGATGCTGCCGCCTGCGTCGCCGCTGTTCGACGTGTTCAACCCCGACTACGGCACGCCGGTGACGCGCCCGCCCACGGCCACCAAGATCAACATGACGCGCAACCAGTTGGGGGTGTACGCGCAGGACCAGATCGAACTTGACCGTTTGCTGTTCACGTTGGTGGGCCGCTATGACTGGACGGAAGGCACGACGGACACGGGCACGCGCGGCAACGCCGGACAGTGGGCATGGAACTCGCGCGATGCCGATGCCAACCGCTTCACCGGCCGGCTCGGCGTCACCTATCGCTTTGACAACGGCTTGGCGCCCTATCTAAGCTATTCCACGTCCTTCCAGCCGGTCACCGGCGTGCTGCGCGACGGATCGCCGCTCAAGCCGACGACCGGTGAGCAGTACGAGGCCGGCATCAAGTTCCAGCCCAACGGCTACGCCAGCTTCGTGACGCTGTCGGCGTTCCAAATAAACCAGAACAATGTCAGCACGCCGGACCCGGTCAATACCAGCTTCGTCGTGCAGACCGGCCGGGTTCAGGTGCAGGGCCTCGAGCTGGAGGGCAAGGCCAGTTTCGACAACGGCCTGGATCTGACGATGTCTTACGCGCTCAGCGACAGCGAGATCACGAAGAGCAACAATCCCGCGCAGCGAGGCAACCAGCTCAACTTCGTGCCGCGCCATCAGGCGGCGCTGTGGGCAGACTACACGCTGCGCGACGGCCCGTTGCAAGGCGTGGGTCTGGGCGCCGGCGTGACGTACCGCGGCGGATTCTATGGCGATCTGAACAACAACTACGCCATTCCGGCCGTGACGTTGGTAGATGCCGCGATCCGCTACGATCTGGGCCGCGCCAGCCCGGCTCTCGCCGGCGCGCAGGTCGCATTGAACGTGTCCAATCTGTTCGACAAGCGTTACGTGGCCAACTGCCTGGGCACGGCCGTGAGCTGCTACTGGGGTGCGGAGCGCACGGTGATGGCGACGTTGCGCTATCGCTGGTGAAGGCCGCAAGCCACGGTGTGGCTGGCGGCGTGCGCTGGGGCGGCGCACATCCGCGCCGCCCGGCGCACGCAATGAAATGCGTGCGTATTTAGATCAATTCAGGCTGGCGCCCGAGATCTTCACGATCTCCTGGTACTTCGCCTTTTCGGCCTTCACGAACTCGGCAAACGCTTCCGGCGTCATCGCACCCGCCTCGGAACCCATCGTCAGCAGACGCTGCTTCACGTCCGGCTGCGCCATCGCGTCGGCATATGCCTTGTTCAGCTTGGCCACCACCGGCGCCGGCGTGCCGCCCGTCGTGAACACGCCAAACCACGTGCCCAGGTCAAAGCCCTTCACGCCCGATTCCTCGACGGTCGGCACGTCAGCCAGCAACGACGAACGCTGCGTCGTCGTCACCGCCAGCGCCTTCACCTTGCCGTCCTTGATCAGCGGTGCGGACGCCGCCAGGTTGTAGAACATGAAATCCGACTGGCCCGACAGGAGCGCCAACTGTGCCGGCGCCGCGCCCTGGTAGGGGATGTGTTCCACGCTGATCCCCGCGCGCGCCTTCAGCAGCTCGCCCGACAGATGGCCCGCGCTGCCGTTGCCGCCCGAACCGTAGTTCAGCTTGCCCGGATTCTTCTTTGCGTAATCGATCAGGTCCGCCAGCTTCTCGATCTTGTTCTTCTGCGCAAACTCGACGTTCATCACCAGCACGTTCGGCACCGAGGCCACGATCGTCACCGGCGCGAAATCCTTGACCGGGTCGTACGGCAGGTTGGCGAACAGCCACGGGTTGATCGCGTGCGTGGCCACCGCGCCCATCACCAGCGTGTAGCCGTCAGGCTGCGCCTTCGCCACCAGATCCGCGCCGATGTTGCCGCCCGCGCCCGAACGGTTTTCCACGATCACCGGCTGACCCAGCGAGCCGCGCACCTTCTCGGCCAGCATGCGAGCCATCGTGTCCAGCGGACCGCCGGGCGGGTAAGGCACCACGAAGCGGATCGGCGTGGTTGGGAATTCAGCAGCTTGGGCCAACGCCGGGGCGCTGAAAGGCAGGGTCGCGGCCAGCGCCACGGCGCCTTGCAACAGGGCGCGGCGCACGGCGCTGCGGGGGGTATTCGACATGGTGTGTTCTCCTCACTCCGGATCAATGGCGGTCAGTAGCATACCCCACCGGCGTGACGGAGGTAACAAAGGGCTACCGGCAAGAACGCCCGGAATTCCCGCGATTAGCCGGCACCCTCCAATGAAAAACCGCCCGAAGGCGGTTTGGCGGATCAGTGCAGGATCTGGCTCAGGAAGAGCTTGGTCCGTTCGTTCTGCGGATTATCGAAGAACTCGTCCGGGTTGTTCTGTTCGATGATTTCGCCGCGGTCCATGAAGATCACGCGGTTCGCGACCTTGCGCGCAAAGCCCATTTCGTGCGTCACGCAGATCATCGTCATGCCGCTTTCCTGGGCCAGGCTCACCATCACGTCCAGCACTTCCTTCACCATTTCAGGATCCAGCGCCGACGTCGGCTCATCGAACAGCATGATCTTGGGGTTCATGCACAGCGACCGCGCGATTGCCACGCGCTGCTGCTGACCGCCCGACAACTGGCCGGGAAACTTTTTGGCCTGTTCCGGAATGCGCACCCGCTCAAGGTACTTCATTGCGGTGGCCTCGGCTTCCGCGCGCGGCTTCTTCAGCACCCACATGGGTCCCAGCGTCAGGTTTTCCAGCACCGTCAGGTGCGGGAA
>CBHWAL010000109.1:0-10672 GCA_966111495.1 uncultured Achromobacter sp.
ATGGGCACCAACGGCACGCACGTGCTGAACCAGTACATGTACGCGTCCACCAACTTCGATCCGGAGAAGGACTTCGCGCCGGTCATGCTGGTCAGCTCGTTTCCCATGGTGCTGCTGACCACGCCGTCCTCGCCCTACGCCAGCCTGGCCGACCTGCGCAATGCGTCCAAGGCCAAACCCGACAGCGTCAACGTCGGCATGCCCAGCACCACCGCGCGCCTCGTGTACGAACTGCTCAAGCAGCAAGGCGTCAACAGCGTCCGCGGCATTCCCTACAAGGGCTCGGCCACGGCCACCACGGACCTGTTGGGCGGCCAGGTGCAGGTCGGCATCGATACTGTCAGCGCCGCGCGCTCGTTCATCACCAGCGGCAAGCTGCGTCCGCTGGCGGTGACCTCGTTGAAGGAGTCCGCCCTGTTGCCTGGCGTGCCGTCGGTGGCGGGACAGGGGCTGGACGGGTTTCAGGTGATCGCGTGGAACGGCCTGTACGCGCCGAAGGGCACGCCACCGGCGGCGATCAAACGGCTGAACGAGGATCTGACGAAGATCCTGGCGCGTCCGGAAGTCCGGCAGAAGCTGCTGGATCTGGGGCATGAACCGGGCGGCGGCACGCCCGAGGAATTGGCCGCGTTTGCGCGTAGCGAGCGGCAGAAGTGGCAGCCGCTGATCGTGCAGGCGGGATTGAAGGCGGAATAGGCTCGGGGTGGGCGGCGCTGCGCGGCATGCACAACAAAGTGAACGGAGTGACCATGCCGCGCCGTTGCCGCAGCGCCCTACTGATAGGTAATGTTCATCGTTATCTTGCTATTGACCGTGCCCGCTTGAACTTCGCCGGTAGCGACGAACTGCGCGTACAGATTCAGTACCCCACTACCACCTTGGACTCGGGCAGTTTTCAGGTTGTTCGTGCCGTCAGCGCGAATCGTGGAACCGTCATCATCGCTGCCGAGATTGACAGCCACCCCCTTGGCGGTTCCCGTGTTGGCAAACGCCGATGGGTTTGCCGGGTCCGGCGTACCCTCGAACGTGAACTGCGCAGTATTGGTGCCCTCAGTGCAATTGTTGACCGTCAGCGTAAACGGAGTTTTGCCGGCAAACTTACCCACCGGAGCCAGATCCGCGGGCTTGGCGCGGGACAGATACACGGCCCTGTTAACGTCACCGGCAGCCAACGAACACGTGCCTCCACCGGAATAGTTCGCAACGCCACTCAGGTACTGAATCACGTTGTTGCCCACGGCGTTATTGATCCCGCCCTCGCCGTCCAGCTGAAAAACCGGGTAGTCCGTGATGTTGACCAGACCGCTCGAAGGTCCGACCCCGTCCTTGATCAGAACAACGGAGTACGTCATCGCAAAACTGGCATAGGCATCGATGGTTGCATAACCCGTATCGACCTTGTCGTTGATCGTTGTCCTGCCGTTGTAAATAATTCCGATCGACACACCCCTGATCGGCGCGCGCCTGTAGGGATTGATCCACGCAAAGATCTTTTCCGCCCTTACCCCTTGCTTTCCAGTGCACACGATGTTGTAAGTGATCTGATCTGAGCGCCACAGCACGGTGCCATTGGGCATGGACGACGATACGTATATGTTGGGTGGCAACGCATTTCTGACGGCAACAGGCCCGCCGACATTATCTTGATAACAATTCACGCCATGGCTCACGGCAGGCAGAAGCAATGGAACCAGCGCCAGCAACCACAACCACAATCTTCTGTTCATAGTTAGCTCTTTCATTTCGCATCTCGAGAACGGATAACCCAACGTCGATCAGCCGTCAGCTTTGCAATTCGCTTCGATTGACAGATAGGCAGAACGCGAGCTCGATGCAGGTTCGGGCAGCACATAATCAATCCTGCACTGCTCAGTCTCACCCGCACCCCATTTCACAAACAGCTCGCCTTTCGGCTCCAGGCCACGGGCGAAGATCTGGCTGTCCTGCGCCACGACACCGACAGACAGTCCGTTCGCGTCGACCACATCCGCACCAAATGGCAGCACTTGTCCTCCAGCTTGCAGGGCACGAATCAGGGCGGCGCGCCCACTCGCCATCTTGTACTTAAGCATCACCACCGATCCCGATCGCGGCGTCGCTTGCTCTGAGGTTGACTGAAATTCGACATCGGTGGACGTCCCCTTCGGATCGATGTCGACCGTGTTCCTGCCATAAGGGGTCAGGTACGGCACGACCGCATAGCCTTGGCCATTGATTCTGGTTCCGGGCGAGTTCAATACGCTTGCGCCTTCCGCGCCCGGCGCTTCCACGATGCCGAACGTGTCGCCCACGCTCTGCGACAACGTCACACCGCCGGGGTGCACAACGATGGATCCGCTGACACCCAACGACGTCTGGCTGGAACCCGATCCACCGCTGGCCGACGCCGATACTTGCGCATATGGCGCCCGATACGTTCCGCTGACACCCGCGTTGCTCGACCGGCTGCCATCCCCCATCGCGTGATTGCCATAGGCGTTGTAGGAGTACTGATTGTCTTCGCCCAGCACACCACTGATGTTCGTCTGCACGTTGGTGCTGTCGCCGGACCGCGAAAGGCTGGTCGACAGCAACGGGGACTGCGCAGCGCGGCCCAGCGGGATGGTCGTGCTGACCATGTACTGGTTCGACATTGAACCGTCCCAGTTGCGCGTGCGCCCCGCAGTCAGGCTGTAAGTGCCGTACTTGAAGCTGTTCGCATAGCCCGCCTGATAAAACGTATCGCTGCCGCCGCGATTCCAGTACTGCTGCGCCGACGCGCTCAAGAACAGGCTGCCGCTGCGCCCCAGGTTCTGGTTCACGGTGACCTGGAAGCGATTTTTCTGACGATACAGCGAGGTGACGTCTCCCCCCTTGGCGGCCAGATCGCGCGCCCAAGCAGCGTCGGTGTGACTCAGGTAGTCGGCTGTGGAGTACCGGTACGCCGCGACAGCAATGTTCGTGTTGGTCGGATCAATGAACTTGTTGTAGCCCAGACGCCAACTTGTGCCGCGGGCCGTATCCTTGCCCGGTATCTGCGTCTGCGATCCCGTCACGTCGGCCGAGACTGCGCCGAATTCCGTGTTCACGGCCGCGCCGATATTGGCCGCGGTATAGCCGCTGCCTGCGATGCCGCCGCCATAGGCTGTCAACATATTCGTCATGCCGCGCTGCACGGTGAACTGCGCAAAGCTGGGGTTGCTGTCCAGATTAAGTTTGCGCAGTTGCCCAGCAGTCACCGAAAAACGCGTTGCGCCCGGTCGCAGCGACTGTGCCACCGATGCAAACGGCACACTGAACGACCGGGTTCGCCCGTTCGCCTCGGTAACCGTCACGTCAAGGTTGCCGCCGTAGCCCGTGGGGTACAGGTCCTTGATTTCAAACGGCCCCGCCGAGACGCTGGTTTCGTAGATGATCTGATTGTTTTGCCTGATCGTCACGCGCGCATTGCTATCCGCAGTGCCTCGGACGATCGGCGCATATCCTCGCAACGAGTCGGGCAGCATGCGATCGTCGGACGCGATCTGCGCCCCGCGAAATTGAACGCTATCGAAAACGTCGCCCGTGGTGAAGCTGTCACCCAGCGTGACCTGCGACTTCAGGAAGGTGACGTCATGCTGCAAGAACGTCGCATAGTTGTCGAAACGCGTGCCCTGGCCTGACGATTGCACCACTGACGACTGGTGGCGAAGGCGCCATCCGCCCAGGTTTACGCCGGCATTCAAACCCAGATAGCTCTGCGTCGAATTGAAGCCCGAGCCGCTGGTGCGAAAGCTGTTTGCGCTGTAGTTCAAAAAACCGGCCGTCACGCCGTCCTGCCACAATTCAGGCGGCACATAGCCACGCGCCGCATTCAGCATGTACGCCTGGGGAACGTTTAGCGTCAGCCGCTGTTCCGTGAAATCAAAATCGACCGAGGCTCCCGGCGCCACGCGCGGCAGATCAATACATGCATCGACCATCGGCGGAGCTTTGCCGATTTCTCCCTTCGAGACGTCGACACCCCATTTTTCCAGCAGCGGGCGGGGGAGGCATGGCGTTGCGCCCAGCCCCTCGCCCACCGCCACGAAACGAACGTCCTCCCGCGCGGCACGCGTGTCGTTGATGTAAACATCGACAGCGTAAACACCGGCGGACACAGGATTACCCTGCCCAAATCGCGAGAGATCCACCGTCTGCGACGGTTCAGTGCGCAAGAACGTCGTGTCGAACTCCACGGCGGGCGTTCCCGCCGCGTTCGCCATCGAACACTGCGCCATCCCGCCCGCCGCAAACACTGCCATCACCACAGCGGCGAGGGGGTGCAGCCGGAGCGAATCTGCACGCTCGCGGGCAGAGACATTTCGCTTGGGATTTAAGGACGCCTTCATGATCGTGACGGAATTCCGATGTCTTTCAAAAGGTCGAGCAGCTTCCCGCCGCGTTGCAGGAGCAACACGCGCGCGTTGTGCTGACGATTCAGATTTGGGCGAGCCGGTTCCGGTCCGCTTGGTAGCCCTTGGGCTTATTGGCTGAGCATGGCGTCGCCAACGATGGCGCCACCGAAGTCATTGATGGCGCTGTAGCGCACCTTCGCGCCGGCCGCCACTGCATTCATCTTGGCGATGGGGAACACTTGCGTCGCGTTGGGCGCGACCATTCCGCCCTCTTCATTCTTGAAGGTCTGGCCGGCGCTCTGGACGCCGATTTCACTGAACGACACGTGATAAGGCGTCGGGTTCGTCGCGCTTACCGCCTGCCCTTTGCCATCGGGCGACGCAACGATTTTCCAGCTGAGCTGCGCCGCCGCGTTATCGGGACTTCCTGGCAGGCCGGCCGGACGCGCAAACATCTTGATCCGCGTGCGATAGGCGACCTGCAGCAAGTTGCCTTCGACCGAGGTATCGGCCTTGGGCGGAATATCCAGCACGTTAAGCCAGTACAGCGACTCGCGATCCTGAGGCATAGCGTCGCCTCCGTTGATCATCACGCGCAGCATCTGGCCCTTCTGCGCATCCATGCGAAAGATCGGCGGTGTAATCACAAACGGCACCTTCACCTCGCCTGGCTTGGCGTCCGGATTGCCTTCGTCCAGCCACACCTGCACGAGCGAGGGCCCATTGCTATCGTTACTCAGCTTGACCGTCACTTCGCGCTGCGCAAGCGGATAGACCACCCGCGTGCCGCCGATCGTCACGCTTGCCTGTGCGCTGCCGGCGAGCAGCACACAGGCAAGCCCGAACGCCAGCGTCATTGTCTTATGCAGCTTCATGTGCATCTCCCTTCCATGGTTCGGCTTGTCGGAAGGCGCCCGCCGAGACGGCCGCCTTCCGTCGGCCGTTACTGATACTGCATCGAGAACTGCACCGACGTCGTCACCGTGCCGGCGTCAGCCTTGCCCGTGGCGATATACCGCGCGAAGTACTTCAGGTCGGCCGCGCCCTGGGTAATGGCGGCGCCGTTGGTGGCCAACTGGTTGTTCGAGTTGGTGGTGATGTTGATCGGCTGCATTTGCCCATTCAAGAGTTGCACTTGAACGTTGGCCGCGGTGCCGGCGTTGATCAGATTGCCGGTATCTTGATCGACAGTCGAACTGTTTTCGAAGCTGGCAATCGCCTTCGTGCCCGCCGAGCAACCCGACAACGCGAAGCGCAGATCGGACGGCTGCGAAATGCCCGCCGTCGCGCCCACCGCGGACAGCGCCGAAACCGAGACCGTGGGCAGAATGATGGTCTTGCTGAAGTTGGCGCCAGCTTCGCCGCCGTTGATGGAGCAGGTGGTGTCAGTGACGCTGCCGTTGATCGTGATGGTTCCGTCGGCCGCGTGAGCGCCGATGGACGCCAAGCCCAACAAACCGCCAATAGCGACGGCCAGGATTTTTGCTTTCATTTGTGATGTACCAGTGGATATGTGAATCGTTGACTCAGCGGCTGAGCTCTTTCAATGCGTTCAGCTGCTTGTCGAGGGAAGCCATGACCTCGTGCCTTTATTGTTTTTTCAGCTTGTGGCGCGTAGACATTCGGGCTGAACGGAATGTTAGAAAATCTCCCGGCGCCCGTGTCTAGGACGAGTACGATTTACCGAGCCGAATTCACACTGCCTACGGCCGGCCGGCGGCAAGCCTCATCCCGCCAGCCGCCACCACCGCCAGGGCCAGCCCGCACAGCGCAGCGGCCACCACAAACGTCGCACGCAGCCCAGACGCCAATGCTTGCGGCTGTGCATCAGCCAACGCCGTCGCCCCGGCGCCCATGGCAAACACCGCGCCCATCGCCGACGCACCGGTAATCAAACCCAGGTTGCGCGACAGGTTCAGCATGCCCGATACGGCGCCGCGTTCGTTGCCGCCCGCGCCGGCCATGACTGCGGTGTTGTTGGCCGCCTGAAATAACGCATACCCCGCCGTCAGCCCGGCAAGCGCGATGACGTAACCCGCCACGCCGAACGCCTCCGACGCGACCGGCAGCATGGCCGACGCGCCCGCCATGGCGATCAATGCGGCCAGCGTCATGCGCCGGGCGCCAAAGCGGTCCACGCAGCGCCCCGCCGGCACGCCCGCCAGCGCCGCCACGAGCGGGCCGCAAGACATTGCAAGGCCGGCCTGCATAGCATCCAGCCCCTGCGCCCCCGCCAGATAGAAGGGCCCCACCACCAAGGTCGCCATCATCACCGTGGCGACCAGCGCGTTGGCGGCGAAGCCACCCGCCAGGGCGGGACCGGCAATCATTGCCGGCCGCACCAATGGATGCGCCGCGCGCGACTGAACCCATGCGAACAGGCCTGCGCCGCCCACTGCGGCAGCAAGCAGGACAACGTTGCGCATGCCGAAGCTGCCGCGTCCGAGCGTCATGGACAGCGCGTAAACGGCCAGCGTAAACGCCAGCAGCGCGCTGCCAAGCCAGTCGAATCGAATCGGCTGCCGCGCGGCGGGCTGCGAATCGCGGGGCAGATGGCGCCACGCCAGCCAGAGGGCCAGCAGCCCCAGCGGCAGATTGACGAGAAAGACCGCCCGCCACCCCGGGCCTGCAGTCAGCGCGCCGCCCAGGCCCGAGCGCGGTGCCGGCCGCCGACATCGTGCCCAGCAGGCCCATGGCGCTGCCTGCCCGGCCCTTCGGCGTCGCCTCGCCAGCAAAGGCCATGGCAAGCGTCATCAACACCGCCGCGCCCAGCCCTTGCGCGGCGCGCGCGGCCACCAGCGTCCACAGCCCAGACGCAGCTGCGCACAGCACGGAAGCAGCCGTGAACCAGGCTATGCCGCCCAGCATCAGACGCCGCCGGCCGATCAGGTCGCCCAGCCGCCCGGCGCTGACCACGGCGGTCGTGATGGCCAGCAGATAGGCCAGCACCACCCACTGCACCGCCTGAAACGGCGCGCCGAATGCCAGGGCGAACGCCGGCAGGCCCACGTTGGCGATGCTGGTTCCCAAGGACGCCAGCAGCATCGACAAGGACAGGCAGAGAAAAAGAGGAAGGTGCGGCCCGGATGGCGGCGATGCGGGCGGAGCGGAAAGCGACATGATGGCGTCCTGCAAAAGAGAAACAGAACCCCAGCGTATGTCTCGCGCACACCTGGGGGAAGACGCAGCATTTGCAGTAAATACCTGCACACGACGCCATGCCAGATTTCGCCGCCTTTCTCTGCGGCGTGCTACGTTTGCCGCATGACTGCGCCCGACCTCAACCTTCTCATCACGCTGGACGCGCTGCTTTCGGAAGGCAGCGTGGCCGGCGCCGCCCGGCGGCTGCGCCTGAGCCCATCCGCCATGAGCCGCGCGCTGGCGCGCCTGCGCGACACCACAGGCGATCCGCTGCTGGTGCGGGCCGGACGCGGCCTGGTTCCCACGCCCCGGGCGCTGGCGCTGCGCGAGCAGGTCGGCGGGCTGGTCAGAGATGCGCACGCCGTGCTGCGCCCCACGCAAGACCTGGATCCCGCGAAGCTCGTGCGCACATTCACCCTGCGTGTCAGCGACGGCTTCGTGGAGAACTTCGGCGCCCGCTTGCTCGCGCTGATCGAAACGCAGGCGCCGGATGTGCGGTTGCGCTTCATGCAGAAGCTGGACAAGGACAGCGCGCCGCTGCGCGAAGGCGCCGTGGACCTGGAGACCGGCGTGGTGGGCCTGGCGGCCAGCCCGGAGCTGCGCACTCGCGCGCTGTTTCAGGACCGGTACATCGGCGTCATGCGCGCCGCCCATCCGCTGGCGCGCGGCAACGTCACGCTGACTCGTTACCTATCGGCGCGCCACATCCTGGTGTCGCGCCGCGGACGGGAATCGGGCCCCATGGACGAGGCACTGGCGCAAACCGGCCGCGCGCGCCATATCGCCACGATTGCTGGCGGCTATTCAATGGCACTGGCGCTGGCCCGCGAAACCGATCTGATCGCCACGGTTCCCGACAGGCACACCGCCACGCTACGCGAGGACATGCGCAGCTTTTCGCTGCCGTTCGCGATGGCGCCCTTCACGGTGTCGATGCTGTGGCATCCCCGGATGGACGGCGACGCCGCCCATCGCTGGTTGCGCGGCTGCGTGCGGCAGGCCTGCGAAACGGGCGTCCCCGTTTAGGTCCGCCCCGCACCTGCTAGGGCTTGGGCGCACTGGCCACCAGCGCGTCAAACTGCTTGTCCAGCTCCGCCAGCGAATCGCGGATGTGCGCACGGCGCGCCTTGATCCACTTGTCCTGCGCGGCGACCTGTTCACGCGCTTCCCGGAGCATGCGGTCCATTTCCTTGGGCTGCGGACCGCCGCTGGTGGCACGGTTCTTCACGATGGCCACAGGGTCCAGCGTCGCGCGGAACTCGGCCTCGCTCATCGGCAAATCCGCACCGTACTTCGAGTCCTTCATCGCATCGGCATAAATGCGGCGCGCCTGCTCATACGGAAAATCCAGCGGCTTGATGTTGTTGGCTTTGGCGTACGACACGACCTCGGACGCAAAGTGATGGCCCGCACGGAACGGAAGCTTGTACTTGTGCATCAGCACGTCCGCCAGCTCCTGCGACGCCGTCCAGTCGCTGTTCAACTCTTCCAGCGCGCGGTCGGGGCTGATGACCATGGCCTTGAGCACGCGGTCCCAGCGCTTGAGCGCCGAGATGCCGCTGTCGACCATCGCGGAATTCTGCTTCACGTCCTTGGGGTCGCTCATGCCGGGCGTGATGTTGTGCGTCTGCAGAACGGGTCCCATCGCCAGCGTCACCGCCGTGGAGGCGTCGCTGCGCGTGTCGTTCAGCAGGCCCGGATTGCGCTTTTGCGGCATGGCGCTGGACACGTAAGTGTTGCCGCCTCCTTCCTCCAGCAGGATCCACGGACGCGACTGCGCGTACTGGGTCATCACGTCTTCGACGAAATTGCCGGTGCGCAGCGCGATGCTGGTGACGATGGACGCGACCTCGACGGGCTGGTCCATGGACGAGATCTGCGAGGCGTCGTACGCGTTGTCGACCAGCGCCTCGAAGCCCAGATATTGCGCCATGCGCTTGCGGTCCAGCGGCCAGCTCGTGCCGTTCAGCACGGTCGTGCCCATGGGCGAGCGGTCGATGCGCACGTACGCTTCGCGGATGCGCTGCGCGTCCCGCGCCAGACCGGCAGCCTGGCCCAGCAGATAGTGCCCATAACTGTTGGGCTGCGCGGCCACGCCGTTGGTGTAATTGGGCACAATGGTGCCCGCGTGCTTGGCCGCCAATTCCACCAGGGTGGTGGACGTGGCGTTCAACTGGTCCGCCAGATCCAGCAGCTTGTCGCGCAGGATGGCGCTGCGGTAGGTGGCGTGCATGTCCTGGCTGGATCGGCCGGCGTGCAGCAAGGTGATGTCCTCGCCGGCGGCTTTGATTAACAGGGGTTCGAAGGTGATGACGGTGGCGGGCCGCTTGGCCCCCGCCTGGTTGCCGTCGTGGATGACTTTCGCGACGCCGGCCGCCAGGCGCGGCGCCATAGCCTTGTCCAGCAGGCCTTCGTCGGTATTGATCACCACCGTAGCCTTGTTCATTTCTCCCAGCCAGAAAAAGGGGTCGCGGGGCGGAGATTGCTGGGCGGAGGCCGCATTGCCGGCCAGCGTAAACACCAGGGCGGCGCCCAGGGTCGGAAGAAACTGTCTCATGGCGTTCTCGTTATAGGGGTGGCTGGACAGTGTATCGAAGGTGCTTTGCCCAGGACATCCTGTATTGCACGGAGGTGGGGGTGATAGATATGCCGTGTGGGACAGTGGCTCATACGGGTCGGTGTCAGACACCCGGGAGAGACGGCCGTCAGCTTGTAACGGCAATTCAGCGGGTGTCAGACACCCGGCATTCAGCGAGTATCGGATTTCTGGCAGTTCAGCGGTGCCGGACACCTTGGCCGGCATGCAATTTCAAGGTGTCTGACACCCAGCCGGGGAGACCGCCGTACTGATTCGTGGCGGTTAGGGTGACTGACCCCTTGCCAAACGAAGACCGGACCGCCACACGAAAAAAAAACCGGCCTCCAAAGAGGCCGGCTTTCGCATCCGATCGAAGACGGAACGTCTTAGAAGCGCCAGCTCACGTTGACGGTGCCGGTGTTCTGACGGTTGCCGTCGCCGAACTGCCCCGAGTACGCCAGGCCCAGCGTGGCGTTCTTGCTCATCGCCAGGTCCACGCCGACTTCCATCACCGCCGCGTCACGCGCCAGCGGGTTGCCCGCCACGGTGAACGGCTGGCTGCCGTCGAACGACATCGTGGCTTCCGGGTTGACGTCGC
>CBHWAL010000110.1:0-10587 GCA_966111495.1 uncultured Achromobacter sp.
TTTGCATTATGAATCGGACTTCGCCCGCAAGCGTTCGCCATGACTGCCGATTGATCGGTCAGACCATGCTCAAACTGGCGCTTCCCCGACTCGTTTTGCGCGCGATCGTTATCGCTGTCGCGATCGTTGTCTGGTATCTGGTTGCCTCCTGGATTCTCGATTTCGGCAAGCGCATGAACTACGACTTCCTGCACTCGCTGGGCCAGGCCTCCCAGGTTATGGCGCAGCGCATCAACCCCTACCTCTGGTGGGTGGTTGCCGGCATCTGGACCCTGATCGTCTTCTTCTCGGTGCGCGCCTGGTTCTACGCCAGCCTGGCCTCGGGCGCCGCGACGCCGGTCGGCACGGACACGCTGGCCGAACTGGCGCCCAATCTGTCCGAGGAATCGCTGGGCGTGCTGCGTTGGACCTGGGGCGACCGGCAGGAACCCTTCACCGTCGGTGACCTGCGCCGCTCGTTGTCCGAATTGCGCCACAACCGCATCGGCAAAATCGACATGGTGGCCGAACAGGCCCGGATCCTGGAAGCCGGCGCCAACCGACCCACCCGAGATCCGCGCGACGACGGCCGCCGTGACGACGCCCGACGTGACGACCGCCGCACCGACACCCCGCGCGAGCCGCGCTACGTCGAGCCCCGCATCGGCCCGGCACGCTAGGCCCGCGCCCAGCACAGGAACAAGGCCGCCGCAAGGCGGCCTTGCCGTTTCAAAAGGCCTGCCGGATGGCAAGCGGAAAAGACCGCAATCTGATCTGTCCCTTGCTCTTTCCGTTTGCGCTTCCCGAAAAAGTGTGTTTGACTAGCACCCCATGGCCGCTTACCGCACCCCCCTCGCGATTGCCACCGGACGCTCCGCCGCTCCGGTCGCCGGCCTGCGCGCTCAAACCGCCTTCATCGCGCTATCGCTACTGCTACCGATCGGTTGCCGGGCCTAGTGTCCCCGTGGTAGCTCGGCAGCCACGTTTGCCACACGCGATTTCCCCCTTTTATCTCTGAATCCTGCCGGCCATCCCGGCAAACCCTGGCACAAGACCGTCATCCGGTTGCGATGCCGACGAGCGCAAAACGCGCCGGGATTCAAAAGAAACCGATCGAGGTGTAGTGATGCTTGCCAACCCCGCCACCAAATACGTCCCCTTCGCGCCCTTTGCCCGCGATTTCTCCGAACGCACCTGGCCCAGCCGCCGCATCACGAAGGCGCCGATCTGGATGAGCACAGACCTGCGCGACGGCAATCAGGCGCTGATCGAGCCGATGAGCGTGGAACGCAAGGTCCGCTTCTTCGAACAGCTCGTGAAGATCGGGTTCAAGGAAATCGAAGTCGGTTTCCCGTCCGCGTCGCAGACCGACTTCGACTTCGTGCGCAAGCTCATCGACGAGAAGCGCATTCCCGATGACGTGACCATCATCGTGCTGACCCAGTCGCGCGAAGATCTGATCAGCCGCACCGTGGAAGCCGCCGCGGGCGCCAAGCAAGCCATCGTCCACATGTACAACGCTTGCGCACCGGCCTTCCGCAAGGTCGTGTTCAACATGTCCAAGGACGAGATCAAGAACATCGCCACCACCGGCACCCGCCTCATCAAGCAGTACACCTCGCAGCGTCCCGAGACCAAGTGGGGCTACGAGTACTCGCCCGAAGTCTTCAGCACGACCGAGCCCGAATTTGCGCTGGAAGTCTCCGACGCCGTCGCCGAGGTGTGGCAGCCCACGCCCGACAACAAGATGGTGTTGAACCTGCCCGCCACCATCGAGGCGACCACGCCCAACCTGTACGCCGACCAGATCGAGTGGATGCACAAGAACCTGGCCCGCCGCGACAGCATCGTGCTCAGCGTCCATCCGCACAATGACCGCGGCACCGCTGTTGCCGCCGCCGAGTTTGCCGTGATGGCCGGCGCCGACCGTATCGAAGGCTGCCTTTTCGGCAGCGGCGAGCGCACCGGCAACGTCGACCTCGTTACGTTGGCCTTGAACCTCTACACGCAAGGCGTGCACCCCGGCCTGGACTTCTCGGACATCGACGAAGTGCGCCGCTGCGCCGAATACTGCAACCAGTTGCCGGTCCATCCGCGCCATCCGTACGCGGGCGACCTGGTCTTTACCGCGTTCTCCGGTTCGCACCAGGACGCGATCAAGAAGGGTTTTGCGTTGCAGAAGGCGGACGCCGTCTGGGAAGTGCCGTACTTGCCGATCGACCCCGCCGACCTCGGCCGCAGCTACGACGCCGTGATCCGCGTGAACAGCCAGTCGGGCAAGGGCGGCGTGTCGTACCTGCTCGAGCAGGAACACGGCCTGGTGTTGCCGCGCCGCCTGCAAATTGAATTTAGCCGCGCCATCCAGCGCGTCACGGACGAGACCGGCCGCGAAGTCACCGCCGACGACGTGCATACGATCTTCAACCGCGAATACCTCGAGCAGAAGGCGCCGTGGAAGCTGATCCGTCATCGCATCGACGGCGATCCGTCGGCCGGCGAAGGCCAGCACTTCAGCATCGAAGCCGAACTTGAATACAACGGCGAACGCCGCATCGTGCGCGGCAAGGGCGACGGCGCGATTTCGGCCTTCGTTGCCGCGCTGGACGTGCCCGTGCGCATCATGGATTACCACGAGCACGCCATCGGCACCGGCACCGGCACGCGCGCCGCATCCTATGTCGAACTGCGCGTTGGCGAATCCGCCACGGGCTTTGGCGTGGGCATCGACCGCGACATCGTGACGGCCTCGTTCCAGGCCGTGCTGAGCGCCGTGAACCGCCACATCAATTCCGGCGCCGTCACCGCCGAACAGGAAGCCGCCGAAGCCGTGTGATCCACGGCCAGGCCTGAAGCCCCCGACAATGGGGCACAAAACGAAGCCCGCCTTATCCGGCGGGCTTTTTTCATTTCTGGTGACTTGTCTTTGCATGGCAAGGTGTCGGACACCCATGCATATGCACATCGCAAGGTGTCTGACACCCGATGATCCGCTGTCACGCGTTGACGATCGTCTTGCCCGGGTGTCTGACACCGTCCCACATCGGAAGCCGCGCAGTCAGCCGCGCAGTCAGCCGCGCAGTCAGCCGTGCAGTCAGCCGCGCGGCCACATGTCGGACGCGCCGATATCCGGCGCGTTCGCGGCCAGCAGGCGCGCGTGTACCCATGCGCCGATGGCGAGCAGGCGATGGTCCTCATACCGCGCCCCGACGAGCTGCAAACCCACCGGCAGGCCCTGCGGCCCTGTCGCGAACGGCAGGTTCAGGCAGGGTAGACCGAACAGCGTCCAGGCCCGCGAGAATTGCGGATCGCCCGTGCCCAGGTCGGCGAAGGGCGCCTCACCGCTGGCGCTGGGGGCAATCAGCACGTCGTACTGCTGGAACCACGCGTCGACCCGCGCACGCGATTCGGCGGCCCTTTGCAGATTCTTGATGTGCTGTTCCGCGCTGATCTGCGCGCCAGATTCCAGGATGGCCTGCAGCTTGGGACTGAGCTGCACAGCGTGTTCCAGCCGTTCATACGAAAGCGCCTGCGAAGCCTCGAACGCCATGATGTCCGAATGCAATTGCACCAGCACGCAATGCTCCGGCGGCAGCGGCACTTCTTCGACCTTGGCGCCCGCGCGCGACAGGATCGCCGCGGCCTGCGCGAAGGCCTCTTTGGTTTCGGGCTGCGCATGTCGCCATTGCAGGCTGCGATACATGCCCACGCGCGGCGTGTCGTGATAGGACAGATCCAGCATGCGCGGATCGCGCATCAGGACCGACGAGAACAGCGCCACATCTTCCACCGAGCGCGCGAATCCGCCGACCGTGTCCAGCGATTCAGCCAGGCTTTTCACGCCGGCGCGGGAGATCCCGCCGAACGTGGGCTTGAAGCCGACCACACCGCAATACGATGCCGGCCGGATGATGGAGCCGGCGGTCTGCGAACCCAGCGCGAACGGCACCATGTCGTCGGCCACCGCGGCGGCCGAGCCGCTGGACGAGCCGCCGGGCGTGTAGGCCTCGTTGCGCGGATTGCGCGTGGGGCCGGCCTGGTAGGTGGCGAACTCGGTGGTGACGGTCTTGCCGATGACGACGGCGCCAGCGCCGCGGCACAGCGCCACCGATGCGGCATCCAGGCCGGGACGGTGGCGGTCGTAGATGGGAGACCCGTAGCGGGTGGGCAGGTCGGCGGTATCGAACAGGTCTTTCACGCCGATGGGCAGGCCGTGCAGCGGACCGCGCCGCGCGCCGCGGTCGAGGATTTCGGCGTGGTCGAGCGCCCCCTGCTTCTGCAGGGCCGTCCAGGCATGGACGGTGTTCTCGCGCTGTTCGATGCGCGCGAAGCAGGCGCGCACCAATTGCACTGCGGTCAATTCGCGCCGTTGCAGCTTGCGCGCGGCTTCGACCGCGCCCAGTCTGTTCAAGGCAGTAGACATGATTCTTTCCTCTTTGCCGGTGCCGCGACGAGCGCGGAAAAACATACTGCGCACCCGGTCCCCTTGACCGAGGGTATGCCCGGCGAAACTGCCTGCCCGAGACAGCAAGCGTCATGCCCGGCAAACCGACCTTGCCATTGTGCGTGTTGCGTCAATTGGGAGAAACACCGAAAGAACGGGTTTTCCGGCAAATGACGCACCGCGCCACGGCTTTGTGTTGTTGCGTTCGCACCAGCATAGCGCAAACCCGTGCAATACAAAGTTCATGTTCCTCAAGTAAAGTGAAATCGTTTTCAGCAAATTTGCAGCGATCCCATCAATGGCTACGCGCCCGTCGCCCCGGTTTTCCATCATCGAAGTGGCTCGCAAGGCGGGAGTGTCGCCGGCGACGGTGTCGCGCGCGTTCAACCAGCCGGAGATCGTGCATCCCGACACGCTGGCGCACATCCGCAACATCGCCAAACGCGCGGGCTTTCGGCCCAACCGCGTCGGCCGCAGCCTGCGTTCGGGCAGCACGCGTACCATCGGACTGATCCTGCCGACGCTGTCCAATCCCGTGTTTGCCGAGTGCTTCGAAGGCGCCGAACGCCGCGCCCGCGAATCGGGCTACAGCGTCATGCTGACCGCCACCGGCTACGACCCCGCCGTGGAATCGGCCGCCGTGCAGGGCCTGATCGACCATCAGGTCGACGGCCTGATCCTGACCGTGGCCGATGTCAGCAAAAGCGCCACGCTGGACGACCTGGACCGCAGCGGAATCCCTTACGTGCTGGTCTACAACGAATCCAACGACCATCCCTTTGCGTCTGTCGACAATCGCGCCGCGGCAAGCGACATGGTGGCGCACCTGGCCGCGATGGGGCACAAGCGCATCGCGCTGGTGACCGGTCCGCTGACCGCCTCGGACCGTGCCCGCCGGCGCCTGATGGGTGCGCGCGCCAGCGCCAAGAAGCTGGGCCTGGACGCGATCCAGCACATCGCCATGAGCTCGCACACCGGCAGCGACGTGGACGCGCTAAAGGCAGCGTTGCGCGGCAAGCAGGCGCCCACGGCCCTCTTCTGTTCCAACGACCTGCTGGCCACCGCCGTCATCGCCGACCTGGTGGGACTGGGGCTGTCCGTGCCGGCCGACATTTCCGTGTGCGGTTTTGACGGCATGCGCTTTGGCGCGTTGCTGACGCCGCCGCTGACCACCGTCGCGCAACCCAGCGACGGCATCGGCCAGACGGCATGCTCGAACCTGCTTGCGCAGATTCATGGCCAGCCGCCGCAATCGAACCGCCTGCCGCATTGCATCGTCGTTGGCGGCACCGCGGCGTCCGTGCGCCGCTAAGCCCGCCACCCACCATTCCGACAACTTCCAGACCGCCATGCTCATCGCACAAATCACCGACCTCCACATGCGCACCCCGGGAGACAAGGCCTACGGCATCATCGACCCGGCAGCGTTCCTGGCGCCCGCGGTGCGCGCGCTGAACGCGCTGACGCCACGCCCCGACTGCGTGCTGATCACCGGCGACCTGACGGACCTGGGCAAGCCCATCGAATACCAGACGCTGCGCGAGCATCTGCAGGCGCTGGAGATTCCGTATTTCCTGCTGCCGGGCAACCACGACGACCGCGCCCAGTTGCGCGCTGCGTTTCCCGACCACGCCTACCTGCAGGACGGCGGACCGTTCGTGCAGTACGCCATCGAGACCTACCCGCTGCGCATGCTGGCGCTGGACACCGTGGTGCCGATGAAGAGCCACGGCGAACTCTGCCAGACGCGCCTGGATTGGCTGGCAGAGCGCTTAGCCGAACAGCCCGGCCGGCCCACGCTGGTGCTGATGCACCACCCTCCGTTTTTGACCGGCATCGAACACATGGACGACATCGGCCTTTTGGCCGGCGCGCCGGAACTGGAACGCATCGTCGCCCGCTATCCCAACGTCGAACGCGTGCTGTGCGGCCATCTGCATCGCACGATCTTCCAGCGCTTTGGCGGCACCATCGCATCGACCTGTCCCGGCACGGCGCACCAGCTTGCGCTGGAACTCGGTCCGCGCCCGACGCTGCAATACATCATGGAACCGCCCGGCTATCAGCTGCATTGGTGGCAGGGCGGCAATCTGGTCACGCATCACGCCGTCATCGGGGATTACCCCGGCCCGTATCCCTTTGGTTGAAACCGGCGCGGGGAACCCGCGCATTGCCACATATCCGTCATGTTTGCGCTGCACAATGAAAAGGTTTTCATAACAGGCAACAATGCGGATCTAACAATTAGATCTTCGAGACAGCATGTCATCCATCGTTCTGGATAACCTCACCAAACAGTACGCCGGCGCGGCGGCGATCCAAGGCGTGAGCTTCACGGTTCCGGCCGGCAGCTTCACCGTGCTCCTGGGTCCGTCCGGTTGCGGCAAGTCGACGACGCTGCGCATGATCGCCGGCCTGGATACGCCCACGTCGGGCACCATCCGCATCGGCGACCGCGACGTCACGCAACTGCCGCCGGCCAAGCGCCGCATCTCGATGGTGTTCCAGTCGTATGCGTTGTTTCCGCACCTGTCGGTGCGCGAGAACATCCTGTTCGGCCTGAAGGTGCGCAAGGAGCCCGCCAAGGACTTCGACCGGCGCTTGAAGCGCGTGGCCGACCTGCTGGGCCTGTCGCACCTCCTGGACCGCAAGCCGTCGCAACTGTCGGGTGGCCAGCAGCAGCGCGTGGCGCTGGGCCGCGCCGTGATTTCCGAAGCGCCGGTCTGCCTGATGGACGAACCCCTTTCCAACCTGGACGCACAGCTTCGCCACGAGATGCGCCGCGAGATCCGCGCGCTGCAGCAAAACCTGGGCATCACCATGGTCTACGTCACGCACGATCAGACCGAAGCCATGAGCATGGCCGATCAGGTGGTGCTGCTGCGCGGCGGCCAGATCGAACAGCACGACACGCCTGATGGCCTGTATGCGCGTCCGGCCAGCGAGTTCGCGGCGCGCTTCATCGGCACGCCGCCCATGAACCTGATCAACCTGACGCAGCAAGCAGGCGCCACGGTGATCGCGGGCACGCAAGGCCCCGCCATCGCGAACGCCCCCGCGGGCGCCATGAAGCTGGGCGTGCGTCCGGAACACATCCGCATCGACAGCGACGGCATCGCGGCCACCGTCGAAAGCGTGGAGTACTTCGGCGCGGACTCCATCGTGGTGTGCCGCATTGGCGACACGAGCGGCGTGGCCGTGCGCGTCGGCGGCCACCTGCGCGCAAGCGCCGGCGAGTCGCTAGGCCTGTCCTGGCCGGAAGGCCAACAGCATTTCTTCGCCGCCGATTCGGCGGTCATCAACACCGACGGGCTCTAAGAAGTGGCCCCACCCACAGGAAGGAAACACAACATGCGACGCATCGTACTCAAGACCCTGGCCGCCAGCCTGGCCGCCGCCTGCCTTTCTCTGCCTGTGCAGGCGCAGAACAAACCCGTCGAGGTCGAGTTCTATTACCCGGTCGCCGTCGGCGGCCCGATCACCAAGATCGTCGACGACATGGTGACGGATTTCCAAAAGGAAAATCCCAACATCAAGATCAAGCCGATCTATGCCGGTTCGTACCAGGACTCCATCGCCAAGGCGCTGACCGCGCTCAAGGGCGGCACGCCGCCGCAACTGGCCGTGCTGCTGTCCACCGATATGTTCACGCTAATCGACGAGGACGCCATCGTCCCGATCGACGGCCTGGCCAAGACCGACGCCGACAAGAAATGGCTGGGCGGCTTCTATGACGCCTTCATGCAGAACAGCCGCAGCGGCGGCCACACCTGGGGCGTGCCGTTCCAGCGTTCGACGATCGTCATGTACTACAACAAGGATCTCTTCAAGGCCGCCGGCCTGGATCCCGAACAGCCGCCCAAGACCTGGGCCGAGCTGGTTGAATACGGCAAGAAGCTGACCAAGCAGGACGCCTCGGGCAACACGACGCAGTGGGGCATCGAGATCCCGTCGGGCGGCGCGTTCGCGTACTGGCTCTTCCAGGCGCTGACCACGCCCAACGGCGCGATCCTGATGAACGAAGCCGGCAACGAGGTCTATCTGGACAAGCCGGCGGTGGTCGAAGCCGCGCAGTTCTGGCGTGACCTGTCGGCCAAGCACAAGATCATGCCGACCGGCACGATCGACTGGGGCACCACGCCCAAGGACTTCCTGGAAAAGAAGGCAGCCATGGTGTGGACCACCACCGGCAACCTGACCAACATCCGCAAGAACGCCGACTTCCCGTTCGGCGTGGCGATGATGCCGCAGCAAAAGCGCGGCGGCAGCCCCACGGGCGGCGGCAACTTCTATATCTTCAAGAGCGGCACGCCGGAGCAGCAGGCGGCGGCGCTGAAGTTCGCGCAATGGGCCACCACGCCCGAGCGCGCGGCCGACTGGAGCATCGCCACGGGCTACGTAGCCGTGACGCCGGCCGCTTGGCAGACCGAGAAGATGAAGAAGTACGCGCAGGAAGTGCCGGCCGCGACGGTCGCGCGCGACCAGCTGGAAGTCAGCGTGGCGGAATTCTCGACGCATGAAAACCAGCGCGTGACCAAGACCCTGAACGACGCCCTGCAGGCAGCGCTGACGGGTTCGAAGACGCCGCAGCAGGCCTTGACCGACGCGCAGCGCGAGTCCGATCGCATACTGCGTTCCTACAAGTAAACCGACCGCACGCACGATGAGCCGCTCTTTGAATGCGCTTTATGGCTGGCTGCTTCTGCTGCCAGCCATCGTGCTGCTCGCCGCCTTCACGCATTACCCGGGGGGGGCGACGCTTTGGCACAGCTTTTTCTCCACACCACAGGGCGCGCGCCCGGCCCGCTTCGTCGGGCTGGACAACTACGCGGTCATGCGCGACGACCCCGTGTTCTGGCAGGCGCTGTGGAACAACCTGTGGTTTGCGTTGGGCACCATTCCCACCTCGATCGGCATCGCGCTGATCATGGCGCTGTGGGTCAACCGCAACCTCGCCGGGCGCGGCTTTCTGCGCATGGCGTACTTCACGCCGACCGTGCTGCCGATGGTGGCAGTCGCCAACATCTGGCTGTTCTTCTACACGCCGCAATACGGGCTGATCGCGCAGGTGATGGGCTGGTTCGGCGCGGCGGGTCCCAACTGGCTGGGCAACCGCGAGACCGCGCTGCCCGCGCTGATGCTGGTGACCGTCTGGAAAGAGGCTGGCTTTTTCATGATCTTCTATCTGGCGGCGCTGCAGACGGTGTCGCCGTCGCTGCGTGAGGCGGCCATGCTGGAAGGCGCCTCGCGCTGGCAGTATTTCCGCCGCATCCTGTGGCCGCTGCTCATGCCCACCACGCTCTTCGTGCTGATCAATGCGCTGATCAACGCGTTCCGGCTGGTCGACCACGTGGTCGTGATGACGCGCGGCGGGCCGGACAACGCCAGCACCTTGCTGCTCTACTACATCTACCAGGTGGGATTCAGCTTCTGGGACACGGCCTATGCCGCGACCCTGACCGTCGTGTTGCTGGTGGTGCTGGCGCTGACGGCGCTGATCAAGTTCCGCTGGCTGGACCGCAGGACGCACTACCAATGAAAGACAAGCTCGATACCCTGGGCGCGTGGGCGCTGGGCCTGTTGTGGATTTTGCCGCTGGCCTACGCGATGTGGGCGGCGTTCCATCCGCCGGCCTACGCCACCCGCTTCGACCTCTTCGCGCCGCTGACGCTGGATAACTTCGTGCGTGCCTGGAATGCAGCGCCGTTTCCGCGCTACTTCCTGAACACGTTCGTGCTGGTCACGATGGTGCTGGCCGCGCAGCTTGTGCTGTCTACGCTAGCGGGCTATGCGTTCGCGCGCTTCGAGTTCCGCGGCCGCGATTTCGTCTTCATGCTGGTGCTGTTGCAGCTGATGATCATGCCCGACGTGCTGCTGGTGGAAAACTACCGGTCGATGAGCCTCTTGGGCGTGCGCGACACGGTGTTCGCGATCGGCCTGCCGTACTTCGCCTCGGCCTTCGGCATCTTCCTCTTGCGCCAGACCTTCAAGACGGTTCCGCGCGAGCTGGAAGAGGCAGCCCGCATGGAGGGCGCGAATGCGCTGCAGATCCTCTGGAAGGTGTACGTGCCGCTGGCCAAACCGATCTACGTCGCCTACGGGCTGGTGTCGGTCAGCCACCACTGGAACAACTTCCTGTGGCCGCTGATCATCACCAACTCGGTGGA
>CBHWAL010000111.1:0-10569 GCA_966111495.1 uncultured Achromobacter sp.
CGAAGCGCTGCTGCGCTGGCATCATCCCGTGCTGGGCAGTGTGTCGCCCGCCGTGACGATCGAACTGGCCGAACGCAGTGGCCTGATCGTGCCGCTGGGCGCCTGGATCCTGGAGCGCGCGTGCACGCAGGCGGCGTTGTGGCCGACGGCTTGGCGGGTCCACGTGAATCTGTCGGTCAAGCAGATGAACGAAGACGGGTTGGTGCAGCTTGTGTCGGACGTGCTGGCCGCCACCCGGTTGTCGCCGCGCAAGCTGGTGCTGGAGATCACCGAATCCATCTTCATCCTGCACTACGAGCGCCACGTGAAGATCCTGAACACGCTACGCGACATGGGCATCGGCGTGGCGCTGGATGACTTCGGTTGCGGCTATTCCAGCCTGAACCATCTGCGCCATCTGCCCATCGACTGGGTCAAGATCGACCGCAGCTTCATTTCCGCCCTGGAATCGGACGCCGGCAGCCGCGAGGTGGTCTCTGCCCTGTTCGGCCTGTGCCAGGCGATGCACCTGCCGGTCGTGGCCGAAGGCGTCGAAACCGAAGGGCAGCGTGAAATCCTGAAGTCGTTGGGATGCCGTGTGATGCAGGGCTTTCTGCTGGGGCGGCCGGCGCCCGCCGCCGAAATCCAGGCTTTGGCCGCGGCGGTGTCATAATCGGGGTTGCTTGCAAACCCGACCTGTTGACTCCTTATGCCCGGCAATACCCTAGGTACTCTCTTTACCGTCACGAATTTCGGCGAATCCCACGGGCCGGCCATCGGTTGCGTCGTGGACGGCTGTCCCCCCGGACTGGCCCTGGACGCGTCCGACATCCAGTTCGAACTGGACCGCCGCCGCCCGGGCACCTCGCGCCACGTGACGCAGCGTCAGGAAGCCGACCAGGTCGAGATCCTGTCCGGCGTCTACGAAGGGGTCACCACCGGCACGCCGATCGGGCTGCTGATCCGCAATACCGACGCGCGCAGCAAGGACTACTCCAACATCCAGGACACCTTCCGCCCGGGCCACGCCGATTTCGCCTACTGGCGCAAGTTCGGCGTGCGCGACCCGCGCGGCGGCGGACGTTCCTCGGCGCGGCTGACGGCGCCCACCGTGGCGGCCGGCGCCATCGCCAAGAAGTGGCTGGCCGAGCAATACGGCGTCAAGGTGCGCGGCTACATGAGCCAACTGGGCCCTGTCGCCATCCCGTTCGTTTCTTGGGACGAAGTGCCCAACAATCCCTTCTATGCCCCCAATGCCGAGGTCGTCCCCGAACTGGAAGCCTACATGGACCAGTTGCGCCGGGACGGCGATTCCATCGGTGCGCGCATTGAAGTCGTGGCAGAGAACCTGCCGGCCGGCTGGGGCGAACCCATCTACGACCGCCTGGACGCAGACATTGCCCACGTCATGATGGGCCTGAATGCGGTCAAGGGCGTTTCCATTGGCGCCGGCTTTGACTGCGTAACGCAGCGCGGGTCGGAACATGGCGACGAGATCACGCCCGATGGCTTCCTGAGCAATCACGCCGGGGGCGTGCTGGGCGGCATTTCGACCGGCCAGCCCATTACCGTGTCGCTCGCGATCAAACCCACGTCCAGCATTCGCGTCGAGCGCCGCTCCGTCAACCGTGCCAACGAGCCGGTGATGGTGCAAACGCTGGGCCGCCACGACCCGTGCGTGGGCATCCGCGCAACGCCGATCGCCGAGGCCATGCTGGCGCTCGTGCTGATCGACCACGCGCTGCGCCACCGCGGACAATGCGGCGCGGCCCCCATCTGATACGTTTTTCCGTTGTTGAATTGGCTTGGAGGCCGACATGAAACAGAAGCGTCATTTTCTGCGCAATGCCGGGGCCGTGCTGTCGCTGGCCGTGCTGGCCGGCTGCACCGGCATGAACACCACGCAGTCAGGCGCCGTGGGCGTCGACCGCAAGCAATACATGTCCAGCATGGTGCCCGCGCAGGCGCTGGAACAGGAAGCGAACCAGCAGTACGCCCAGATCCTGCAGGAAGCCAAGAACAAGGGCCTGCTGGATCGCGACGCCAAGCAGGTGGCGCGCGTGCGCGAGATCTCGCAGCGCCTGATCGCACAGGCGGGCGTGTTCCGACCCGATGCGGCCAACTGGAAATGGGAAGTCCACGTGCTGTCCCAAAACGAGGTCAACGCCTGGTGCATGCCCGGCGGCAAGATCGCCGTCTACACCGGCCTGATCTCGCAGATCAAACCCACCGACGATGAGCTGGCCGCAGTACTGGGCCACGAAATCGCTCACGCCTTGCGTGAACATGCGCGCGAGCGCGTGTCGCAACAGATGGCGACCGACCTGGGCCTGCAGGTGTTGGCAATCGCCACGGGATCCCCGGCGGCGTCGGACCTGGGCGGTGAGTTGACCAGCGTGATGTTTACCTTGCCCAACAGCCGTACGCACGAGACCGAAGCGGATCGGATGGGCGTGGAACTGGCGGCCAGGGCGGGCTACGACCCGCGCGCCGCCGTGACGCTCTGGCAGAAGATGGGCGCGGCCAGCCAGGGCAGCGCGCCGCCCGAGATCCTGTCGACCCACCCGTCGGCCGACTCGCGCATCAGCGATCTGCAGTCGGCTTCGCAGAAGGTGATGCCGCTTTACGAACAGTCCAAGGGCCAGGCCGCGCGCTAAGCGCGAGGCCGATGCGGCGCCCCATCCGTTGGGGCGCCGGCCCAGCCTATACCGGGCTTGCCGTCTTGACGCCCTGACCGCGCATGGTCTCGATTCCCAGACCGTGCAGAATGCGCTGGGTCTCGGCGTCTGGCACGTCTTCCGCATAGACCGCAATCCCCAGCGAACGGGCAGTTTCCAGCACCGACGCGGTCAATTGCTGGCTGCCAGGGCTTTGCGACATGCCGCCCACAAATCCCCCGCCCAGCTTCACGTAGGACAACGGCAGCGTATGCAGCTGCGCCACCGCACCGAACTGCTGCGCCAGCCGGCGCACGCCGATGTGTGCGCCGAAGTCTGCGGCCACGCGCGCAAAGGCGGTGATCTGCTCGTGGCATTCCACCAGCCCGTGCGCGTCGATTTCCACGTATAGGCGGCGCGCCAGGGGACGGTTTTCGGTCAGCAGCAACGCGAGCTGGCGCAGGAACTTCTGGCCGCGCAGCGAGGGCAACGCCACGCGCACGGCAAGTTCGCCCGAATGGCTGGCCAGCCATTCCAAGCCCAGCCTCACGGATTCCAGATCGCATTCCGCCACCAGATCCAGCCGCACCGCCGGCGGGATGAAGAGGGTGGCCGGGATCGGCTCCTGGTCGGGCGCAGTGCGCAGCATCAGCATGGCTTCGGTGCGCACGACGTGACCGTCCAGCGCCAGCAGCGGTTCCGTCGACAGTTCGAACTGCCGGTTTTCCAACGCCGTCTGGATGGCGTCCTTCCAGGCGCGTTCGCCCGCTTCCGACGGCGATTGCATGTCGGTGGCGCCGGCGATCACGACCTGGTCGTTGCCCGCGCTTTCCGCGCGCATCAGACCAAAATCCAGACGCGCGAGCACAGCGCCAGCCTGGCTGCCGTGTCCGTAATCGGTCATCGCCTGCGCCCAGCGGCAAAGATGGCCCTCGCCAACCGGAATGCGCGAGGCATGCAGATCCGCGCGCACCTGCTCGGCCACCATCATGGCTTGAGGAGCCGCGCAGCCGGGCAGCAGCAGCGCAAAGTCGGAGCCGTTCAGCCGCGCCAGCATGGGCGCCGCGACGTGCATGCGCTTGAGCGTGCCCTGGATGCGTTCGCACGCAGTGCGCAGCCACTGGTCGATGAATTCGCGCGGCATGTGGCGGTTCAGGTCGGCCAGGTCGCGCTGGCGGAACACCAGCACATGCCCGCCATCGATCCGGGACGTTCCCGACGCCGGCCGGGTTTCCAGCGCGCGCCGGAACTCGTTGACGAAGTACTTGCGGTTGGGCAGGCCGGTCACCGGGTCCTGGTTCAGCTCCAGTTCCAGCGACTCGATCTTGGCGTTCTGTTCCTCGACGCTGGCATGGATGCGGTCGCGCGTCTGATTCAGCGCCTGCACCACGCCGGACAGTTCCGGCACGCGCGCCTCGACCTGCTCGCCGGGTGCGTCGCGGCCGATGCCGCGGACGTGGTCGCTGATCTCGCGCAGCAGGCGGTTCTTGATCCATCCGACCAGCACGAAGGCAAACATGGCCCACAGGATGCCCGCGCCCACAACCAGCGCGATCATCTTCAAGCTGCTGCGCCACAGGGCTTCCCAGGCGTAGGCGTCGTTGGCGATCAGGGTGACTTCGCCAATCTGGCGCCACCCGTCGCTGACCGCGTGGCTGGCCGCCTGGCTATCCAGCGGCGCCAACGCCTGGAACCATGCCGGCACCGACGCGGCGGTGGCCGTCGACTTGCGTTCGATCAGCACCTTGCCGTCGGGATCGGTCAGGCGCACCAGCGAGAAGTGCCCGCCGTCGTACAGTGCCGACACCAGCAGTTCCTGCACGACCGGGTCGTTGTTCGCCGGTTGTGACAAGGACAGGGCCAGGGAGACGGCCGCGTCGGTGCTTTGCACCTGGAGCTGGCCCGACAGGTACTCGCGCGCCGAGTTGACGCTGAGCGCCAGCGTCCCCAGCAAAATCACGCTGATGGCGAGGGTCACACTGAGCAGTAGCTGACGAAGTATGGACATAGTCTTGTTTCCGGACATCAGGGGCGGATGCCTTCCCGTTCCATGCGTTGAAGTAGGTCGCGCCAGCGGCTTAGGCGGTCGACGGGCGCGGCTGCCTTGCCGTCCACGTAGACGCCGTCGGCGTTGAAACTGAAAACCGGCGTCAGGTCACGCCGCTGCGTGGCCGGCAGGATGGTTGAGATCAGGCTGTCCAGCACCAGCGGGACGGCATTCGGGGTTTCGTAATAGCCCAGCACCATGTGGGCCACCTGGCTGCTGCTGGCCGCGCCGCCGATGCGGGCGCGCACGTAGATGAAACGCAGCTTGTTGGCCGGCACGCCCATCGAGAGCAGGGTGAAATATTTGCCGATGACATAGTCTTCGCAATCGCCCGCACCCTTGCCCAGGGACTCCAGCGGCGTGGCCCAGTAATCGGCCTGCTTCCAGATGATGGAGTCCTCGCCAGACAGGAGCGCGCGGTTCCAGAAATCGTTGGCGACGGTGAGGCGGTCGCGGTCGGTTGCGGGGGCAGGGGTGCGCAGCAGTTGCAGCCAGTTGTCGACCGACCTGGCGCCCTTGGCGCCATAGCGGCTGGCCGACAGCTTTTGAAGCTTGTTGGCATCGACTTCGATCGCAAAGCTGCCGCCCCACCAGCAGGCAAGGCCAAGCAATGCCAGGCTGATGGCCCGTTTCAGTCGAAGCGGGCGGCGGCCAGGCATGAGTCAGGGTGCGGATGATGTCGCCGCATGTCGATGCCGATCTCCCGGGCGGTCATGCTCGGACTAGCTGTTCTTTGCCTGCCGGGCGGCCTTCATGCGCGTCCGGTCCGAGGCTTCCTGGGACAGATTCTTGATGTAGCCATCGAAGGTTTCGCCGTGCGTCGCCTTGCGGACCTCTTCGCCGACCTGGCAGGCCCATTTTTCGCCGCCCACGATCAACGCGGATTGCGTGATGAGGTCGGCATAGGAAGAGCGCAGGACAAACGCGATGCTTTTTTCGTAGTCGCCGCCTTCGCGCTCGAGCTTGGTGGCGATCTGCCAGTTGGAGACGGCGTTGATGAGCACGGCGTTCAGGTGATCGAAATGCGTGCGGTAGAACGCGTTGCGCGGCAGCTTGATGAGCGCCTCGAAAAAGCCCTGGTTGATCTCGTCATCCGGGACTTCCTTGTCACGGTCGATGAGATCGTCCCAGAGATGCGCAATGCGGCACACCATGTCCACGTAATCGGCCGCGGCGGCGTTTCCTTTGAACCAGGCAAGGAGCTGGTCGCGTTCAAAAAAATGCTTGGGCATGGGATACCGGCAAAAGGCCGCGCTCCGGCCCGCAAAGGCCGGAGCGCGTGGCGCGTGGGTCAGTTGTGATCGACGATCAGTTTACCCTTGTTCATCAGGTCATTGATGACTTGGGCGCTGGTCAGCGAACCGTTGTTGGTCAGGTCCACATTCTCCAGAATGATCTTCTGGTCGATGTTGTGGGCGAGATCGCCATTGGTGCTCACATTGATGACGGTGTTGCTGCCTTCCTTCTTGACCTGCAGGTAGTTGGTCAGCGGGTTGGACTCTTCTTGCTGCAGCAGGTCGCGCAGGTCCAGCACGTCGCCATTATTGGCGGGCGTGGCCGTCGAGAAATCCTTGATCCGGTCGACGGCGGGTGCGGCCGCCGTGCCCTGATCGTTGAGTTCCCAACGGAAGGTGTCGCTGCCCGCGCCGCCGACGAGGATGTCGTTACCCTTGCCGCCGACCAGGACGTCATTGCCCGTGCCGCCGTAGAGGGTGTCGTTGCCCTCGCCGCCATGCAGGTAGTCATTGCCGCCTTGGCCGAAGAGGGTGTCGTCGCCCTTGCCGCCGTACAGGAAGTCGTCTCCGCCGCGCGTGTCGCCAGCCTTGTCGAACTCGGCGCTGTGCTGCTGCAGGTAGTTGTAGAGCTCCAGGGTCGTCGGCGCGACGCCGCCCTTCTGCGCCGTCATGAAGTCCACCAGCGCCTGCCAGCCTTGGCCGTTATGGCTGCCCGCGGCATTGCCGGTCCACGCCAGGTGGTCGGTGTTGATGGTATCGCCGAAGATGATGTCGTTGCCATCGCCGCCATGGATCGTGTCGCCGGATACCGGCGCCGGGTCCGTCGTCGTCTGGCCGCCTTGCAGCGCGGCGTTCAGTTCGTTCGCGCTGTTGACGATCTGGGGCTGACCCACCGTACCGTTGACGGTGTATTCCGAGGAGTTGCAGCCGCTGCCTTCCGTAACCTTCGTCGAACCCTGGCCCGTGGCGTTGGTATTGTCAAAGAACCGCAGGTAGTCGCTGTTGACCCCGGTGCCGATGCCAATGCCATACATCACGACCTTGTTGCCACCCACCAGCACACCAGATCCATCCACCAGGGGCTTGGCTGCATCGATGGCCTGCTGCATTGCACCGTTGCTTTGGTTGCCGCTGGTGCCGTAGACGTTGGGGTTGCCGTCCGTCAGGAAGAACGTCAGGTTCTGGTAGTTGTGATCCGCGTCCTTGCCGCCCGAAACCTGCGAGTTGAACCAGCTTACCGCCTTGTTGAAGGCATCCTGATAGTTGGTGTTGCCGTCGGCCCTCAATCCGTCGATGGCGTCGAGCAACAGCTGGACATTGGCCTTGCTCAGGTTGTTGATCGTGACACCGCTCTGCGCCTTGTCCGAGAACGGAATGAGGCGTACGTTCACGACGCCGTCATGGTTCGACAGCTGATTGGCCAGTGCGACAAGGGAGCTCTTCAACAGCGCGATCCGCGTCACGTTCGTGTTGCCGATCTTCTCGGTCATGCTGCCGGACACGTCAACGATGAGCGAGATGTTGTAGTTCTTGCCCGGCTCGACGGCCGTCACGGAACCGCCACGGTCACCCACCAGGATGTCGTTGCCGCCACCGCCGTTGATGTCCGTGTTGGAGGTGTTGTTGCCCACCGCCAGCTTGTCCGTGGACAGCGTGAAGGTGTGCTCGGCCGAGGTGTTCTGTCCGCCGTTCGCAGTGCCGCCGGCATCACGGACCGAGAAGTCGAACGTGGCATCGCCGCCCGCGGTGGACGGGGTGAACACCAGCTTGCCCGACTGGATGTCGGCAACAGAGATGACCTGGCCAGCCGTCACAGGTTGGCCGCCAAAGGTCAGCGTGCCTTCGCCGGCGCCCGGGATGCGGGTGATGACCACGCTCTGGAAGCTGTCGTTTTCCACGCCGTCATTGAACGGGAAGTCGGACACCTTCAGCGTGTACGAGGCGTTGACGGTCGAGTGCGCTTCCGCGTCGCCCGAAATCGGCGCGTCGTTCGTGCCGATGATGGTGACATTGACCGGCTTGGTCGCGGTGCCGTCCTGAGACACGACCGAGAAGGTTTCGGTCAGTTGCTGGCCAGCCTTCAGGTTCTGAACGGCGGCCAGCGCGTTGTTGAGCTGGTAGCTCCAGTTGCCGTTGACGTCCACCGTGAAGGTGCCGTACTTGCCCGCCACCGCCGACTGGGCCTGCATGAAGCTCTGGCCGGCATCGGGATCGGTCACGGTCAGCTTGCCGCTCGCAAACACCGGCGAGTCCTCGTACACCGAGCCCGAGCTTGCGCCACCGATTGTGGCTGCGTCGTTCTTGCCCGTGACGGTGACCGTCAGCAGGGCCTGGCTGGTGCCGCCTTCGCCGTCGGACACGGTGTACCAGATCGACGTCTGGGCGTTCTGGCCGGCGCCGAGGGACTGGAAGTCGTTGCCCGGGTTGAACGTGTAAGTGCCGTCGGCGTTGATGATGAACGTGCCGCCATTCAGGCCGGCAATCGACTTGCCCACACTGTTGGCATTGCCGCCCACCGCGGAAACCTGCAGCGGGTCGCCATCGGGATCCACGTCATTGGCAAGCACGCCCATCTTGGCGTCCGTCACCTTCAGCGTCGTATCCTCGTCCGTCGTGCCCTGGTCGTTCTGAGCCTGGGGCAGCGGATTCGTGATGTTCCACTTGAAGGTCTGCGTCGTCGTCAGGCCGGCCTTGTCGGTCGCGGTGACGGTGATGGTGTGCACGCCGGTGCCGCCCAGTTGCGAAGCGGAATGATCGATCTTGCCGCTGATGATGCCGGTGTTCGGATCGATCGTCAGGCCCTTCGGCAGGCCGGACGCGCTGAACGTCAGCTTGTCGCCGGTGGCCAGGTCGACATCCTTGAAGTGGCTGGACAGGTCCAGGCTCACGACCGTTTGCGAGTCAACGCCGGTCTTGTCGGAGATGACGGTCGAGGTCGGACCCGTGTTCGTGCCGGTGACGGTCACAGTCAGCGTCGCGGTCGAGAGGCCGCCTTCACCGTCCGAAACGGTGTAGGAGATCGACGTCGTGGCGGTGGCGCCGTTTGCCAGGTTCTGGAACGCAGTGCCCGGATTGAACGAGTACGAACCGTCGGCGTTCAAGGTGAACGTGCCGCCGTTGGTGCCGGCGATGGACTTGCCGACGCCGGCCGCCTGGCCGTTGACGGCCGAGACGTGCAGCGTGTCGCCGTCCGGATCGGTGTCATTGGACAGCACGCCGTGCGCCGCATCGGCGGAGAGGCCGACGCCTTGCTTGGTGCTGCCCGTGTCGTTGACCGCGGTCGGAGCCGGGTTCTTGACATCCCACGAGAAGTCTTGCGAGACCGAAGCGCCGGACTTGTCGGTCGCGGTGATGGTGACGGCGTAGACGCCATGGTCACCACCTTGCGAAGCCGACTTGTCCAGGGTACCGGTGATGATGCCGGTCTTGGAGTCGATGGTCAGACCGGGCGGCAGGCCCTTGGCCGAATACGTCAGCACGTCGCCAGCGTCCACATCCGAGAACTGGCCGGAAACGTTGACCGGGGTGATGGCCTGGCCGTCGTTGTTGGCCTGGTCATCCAGGGTGACGCCCGGGGTCAGGATCGGGGTGTCGTTGGTGCCGGTGATCGTGACCGTCAAGGTCGCCGTCGAGGTGCCACCTTCGCCGTCAGAGACGGTGTAGGTGATGGAGGACGAGGCGGTCTGGCCCGCGCCGAGGTTGTTGAACGTCGAGCCGGGGTTGAAGCTGTACGAACCGTTGGCGTTCAACGTGAAGGTGCCGCCGTTCGAGCCCGTGATCGCTGCGCCCACGTTGGTCGCCTGGCCGTTGACGGCCGAAACCTGCAGCGTGTCGCCATCCGGATCGGTGTCGTTAGCCAGCACGCCATGCGCAGCATCAGCAGTGAGGTTGACGCCTTGGTTGGTGCTGTCCGTGTCGTTGACGGCGGTCGGGGCCGGGTTCTTGACGTCCCACGAGAAGTCTTGCGAGACCGAAGCGCCGCTCTTGTCAGTCGCGGTGATGGTGACGGCGTAAACGCCTTCATTGCCACCTTGCGAAGCCGACTTGTCGAGCGTGCCGGAGATGATGCCGGTCTTCGGGTCGATGGTCAGGCCGGGCGGCAGACCGGTGGCCGAGTACGTCAGTACGTCGCCGGTATCCACGTCCGAGAATTGACCGGAGATGTCAACCGGAGTGATGGCTTGGCCGTCGTTACCCGATTGGTCATCCAGCGTGACACCCGGAGTCAGGATCGGGGTGTCGTTGGTGCCCGTGATCGTGACGGTCAGGGTCGCGGTCGACGTGCCGCCTTCGCCGTCGGAGACGGTGTAGGTGATCGAGGACGAGGCGGTCTGGCCAGCGCCCAGGTTGTTGAACGTCGAGCCGGGGTTGAAGCTGTAGGAACCGTCAGCGTTCAGGGTGAACGTACCGCCGTTCGAACCGGTGATCGCTGCGCCCACGTTGGTCGCCTGGCCGTTGACGGCCGAGACCTGCAGCGTGTCGCCATCCGGATCCGTGTCGTTAGCCAGCACGCCGTGCGCGGCATCAGCATTCAGGCTGACGCCTTGGTTGGTGCTGTCCGTGTCGTTGACGGCGGTCGGAGCCGGGTTCTTCACATCCCACGAGAAGTCTTGCGACACCGAGGCGCCAGACTTGTCGGTCGCGGTGATGG
>CBHWAL010000112.1:0-10509 GCA_966111495.1 uncultured Achromobacter sp.
CTACGGAGACTATCGCTACGAAGGCCGGTGTCAGACACCTAGGTCAACGGATGTCTGACACCTACATATAACTACATCCGCAGACAAAACCGCCACCCCCCAAATATCACCAACACCCACACCCATTCGCCTAGAATGTCGCCCACCAAATCCGCCATCACCCCCACCTCATGCAAGCCGCCCCCACCAGCGCCATCGCCTACGGCCTAGCCACGTTAGCCGCCGACGGCACCATCCTTGACACCTGGTATCCGCGTCCTTCCCTCGCCGACAACGCGCCTCCCACCGGGACTCGTTATCTGACCCCGGAAGAAGCCCGCGCCGCGCTTGGCGAGCACGTGGCCACGGCGCTCGTCCGGGACACGCGCCGCAAGGTCGATATCGTTGCCGTGCGCACCGCCATTTCGTCGCTCGACGAGCCGCCCGTCGATGCCCATGACGCCTATCTGCGTCTGCATCTGCTCAGTCACCGGCTCATCCGGCCGCACGGCGCCAATCTGGATGGGTTGTTTGGGGTGCTCGCCAACGTCGCGTGGACCTCGGTGGGGCCGTGTGCGGTGGATCAGGTGGACGCGCTGCGCTGGCATCTGCGCGCCACCGGGCAGGTGCTGGAAATTCGCGGCGTGGACAAGATTCCGCGCATGACCGATTACGTCGTGGCCAGTGGCGTGCGCATCGCGGACACGGCGCGCGTGCGGCTCGGCGCACATTTGTCGCCGGGCACGACCGTGCTGCATGAAGGGTTCTGCAATTTCAACGCCGGCACGCTCGGCGCGTCCATGGTCGAAGGCCGCATCAGCGCCGGCGTGATCGTAGACGATGGCACCGATATCGGCGGCGGCGCGTCGATCATGGGGACCATGTCGGGCGGCGGCAAGCAGGTGGTGTCCATCGGCAAGCGTTGCCTGCTGGGCGCCAATTCCGGCCTCGGCATTTCGCTAGGGGACGATTGCGTGGTCGAAGCCGGCTGCTACGTCACTGCCGGCACGCGCGTGCTGACGCCGGAGGGCGCGGTGGTCAAGGCCGTATCGCTGGCCGGCCAGCACGGGCTGCTGTTCCGCCGCAATTCGCAGACCGGCGCGGTGGAAGCGCTGGTGCGCACCGCGGCGTGGGGCACGTTGAATCCCGCGCTGCACGCGGGCCACTGACCATGCGGGCCGCTGAATGGAAAATGGCCGCTGCGAGCGGCCATATCGGTGTGCGGCGTGCGCTCGGTCACCCGAGGCGGCGCCGTGGCATCAGGCGTATTCCGCCGTTTGCCCCAACTGGTTGTAGACCAGGTTGACGAAAAGATCGGAACTCAGGATGCGCGCGACGCGGCACGAGAAGACCGTCTTGCCGCTGTCGTCCTGCAGCGTGACCGTGTCGGTCCAGTCATTGAGATCGATGGGCTGCAGCGACTCGTAGGGCCACGTGACGCCGTCGAGGTGCAGGCCTTGCGCCGACAAGGACACTTCGCGCGTTTCGAAGTCGGGAAAGGTGCCGCCGGTGACATAGCGGAATGTGGCGCGCGCGCCCTGCTCCGTCAGCGTCTCCAGAACCGGCAGCCGGCGCGCCACGTAGTGCGAGCGGAAGGCGTCCATGAAGGCGGGAAATTCGTCGACGCCAGCGGCAACCGTCCAGGCGCTTTGCGCGGGGCTGCGGTATGCCAGGCGGTCGGCGGATCCTGCTGCCGTGTCCGGCTGGCCGGTGTACAGGCAAAGGTCCTGGATGTCCGCAAATGCGGTGTAGATGCGGGCGCCGCCCTCTTGGCTGACAACGCCGTTTTCGTGCAATTCAAAGCAATCCGGGGCGCTCCCCGTGCGGGTAAACACCGCGAATGCGTCTAGGGCCTGCGGGGTTTCTCTATCTGTCATGCAACTTCCTGATTGAATTGGGGTGCTCTCGCGGCCCAGGACGTCGCAATGTCTTGCGAGCCGTATTCTCCCCCATATGAGAAATACGTGCTTGATGACCCCAATTCCGGCACTTTGAACGAAAATCACTCGCCCGGCGGAATCGGCGCGAAACGCAAGTGCTGTACGTCGCCCCGACCCGCGATGATCGCCGTGGACTCAGGCACTTCTTCCCATACGCCCGCCATGTCCGACAGCGGCTCGGACAGCAGCAGAAAGGCGTCGTCGTCCATGGCGGCGATCTGCGCATTGTCGGGGTAGAGTTCACGCAGGTGACGCACGCAGGTGTTGTGAAACAGCGTGCGCGAATCGCCTTCGCTGGAATAGCGCACCGCAATCAGGCGCTCGCCGTCCAGCGCGCACACCGTCATGTTGATGGGATGCGCCACGCCATGGCGCCGGCCGGTTTCCTCGACGGCACCCACCATGCGGGCAAGCGCGGGGATCGGGTCTTCGTCCAGGCCAAACGTAAGCGCCAGGAGAAACATCACTTCTGAATCCGTGGAGCCTTCCAGTGATCCGAAATACGCAGGCGCGATCATCAGCATCAGATCACGCCGCAGCAGCGGATAGTCGCGGATGAGGCCGTTGTGCACGAACAGCCATTGCCCATGGCGAAAAGGGTGGCAGTTGGTCTCTTGCGCGGGCGTATCGGTGGCGGCGCGGATGTGCGCGACGAACAAAGGCGCATGGATGGCGCGGGCCGCCTCGCGCAGATTACGGTCGTTCCACGCCGGATGCACGCTGCGATAGCGGAACGGCGGTTCGCTGGGCCGGCCTTCGACGCCGCGGCTGTACCAGCCCAGCCCGAAACCGTCGCCGTTCGTGGTGGTGGCGCCCAGGCGGGAATGCAGGCTTTGTTCGATCAGAGAGTGCTTGGCCTTGAACAGCACGCTCTCCATCTGCAGGGGACTACCGGTGTAAGCCAGCCAACGGCACATAATGCGCTCCTTCGATCCGGACAGGCCAGTGTAGGAGCGACCCGCGCATTTCTTCAAGCCCGCGCCTGGGCGCCGTTTGCCTCGACCAAGCCCCGATTTGGCCCCTGCTTATGGCCCCTGCTTATGGCCCCCACTTATGGCCCCTACTTATGGCCCCTACTTGTTCAGCAGCGCCTTCAGCATGGCCATGCGCTCCTTGGGGCTCATGGCGGCGGTCGTGTCGTCTTCCTGGATGCGCACGTCGCCCAGGCCCATTTCCTCGATGAAGCGCGACGGCTCGCGCACCAGGTCTTCGCGGGCGCGGCGGCGGCGTTTGCACCAGCTCAGATTCAGGCTGCGCTGCGCGCGGGTGATGCCGACGTACATCAGGCGCCGCTCTTCCTGGATGCGGGTCGCCAGGTTCTCGGCGGCGCGGGCCGGATCGCCGACTTCGTCGTCCTTGCCCAGGTGAGGCAGCAGGCCTTCTTCCACGCCCGCCAGATACACGTGCGGGTACTCGAGGCCCTTGGAAGCGTGCAGGGTGGACATCTTGACGGCGTCGGGCGCTTCTTCCTCGCCGCGCTCCAGCATGGTGACGAGCGCCACGTGCTGCACCAGGTCGAAGAGCGTCATGTTGTCTTCCTCGGCCTTGCGCTTGAGCCAGCCGGTCAGCTCCAGGACGTTCTGCCACCGAGTCTGCGCGGGCCGTTCTTCGAAGAGTTCGAAGAGGTGCCGTTCGTACTGGATGGCTTCGAGGAGGTCGTCGAGGATGGCGCCTGCCGGTTCCGCGGGCGCCGCGTCCTTGCCCGAGGCTGCGCCACGTCCGGCGCGCCACTGCATGCGGCGGATGAATTCCGCGAAGGTGCGTAGCTGTTCAAGCTGGCGCGGCGCCAGGACGCTTTCGAGCCCGGTTTCGGCCACGGCGGCCAGGAGCGACAGTTCGCGGCTGGCGGCGTACTGGCCCAGCGCCTGCAGCGTGGTCTGGCCAATGCCGCGCTTGGGCGTAGTGGCCGCGCGGATGAAGGCGGGGTCGTCATCGTCGTTGGCCAGCACGCGCAGGTAGGCCAGGATGTCGCGCACTTCGGCCTTGTCGAAGAAGCTTTGCCCGCCGGAGATAGTGTACGGGATCTTCAGGTTGCGCAGCGCCTGCTCCAGGATGCGCGACTGGTGATTGCTGCGGTACAGGATGGCGAAATCCTTCCATTGCGCCTGGCGCTCGAAGCGCGCGGCGGACACCTTCATGGCGATGGACTCGGCCTCCTGCTCCTCGCCGTCCATGGGCGACACCACGATGGGTTCACCTACTCCAAGCTCGGACCACAGCTTCTTTTCGAAGAGCTTGGGATTCTTTTCGATGACCTGGTTGGCGGCCGCCAGAATGCGCTGCACCGAGCGGTAGTTCTGCTCGAGCTTGATGAGCTTGATGTTGGGGTAGTCGGTGGTCAGCTTGGCCAGGTTCTCGATGGTGGCGCCGCGCCAGGCGTAGATGGCCTGATCGTCGTCGCCCACCGCGGTGAACATGGCGCGCGGGCCGGTCAGCAACTGCACCAGCCGGTACTGGCACACGTTGGTGTCCTGGTATTCGTCCACCAGCAGGTAACGCACGCGGTTCTGCCAGCGGGTGCGCACTTCTTCGTTGCTGGCCAAGAGTTGCGCCGGAATGCGGATAAGGTCGTCGAAATCCACGGCCTGGTAGGCGGCCAGCGTGGCCGCGTAGCTGCGATAGACGTTGGCGGCTTCGACGTCACCCGGCGTGATGGCCTCGCGCGCGGCGTCGTCCGGCTCAAGCAGCGCGTTTTTCCACAGCGAGATAATGCCCTGCACGTGACGCAGGCGCGCCTTGTCGGTGGTCGCCAGCAGTTCCTGGATGATCCCCATGGCGTCGTCGGCGTCCAGGATGGAGAACGTCGGCTTCAGGCCGGCGTTGCGCGCCTCTTCGCGCAGCATCTTCACGCCCAGCGAGTGGAAGGTGCTGATGATCAAACCCTTGGACAGCTTGCGGTCGACCAGCGTCTTCACGCGCTCGTCCATCTCGCGGGCGGCCTTGTTGGTGAAGGTCAGCGCCACGACGTTGCGGCCCATGTAGCCGCATTCTCGCAGCAGGTAGGCGATCTTCTGCGTGATGACGCGCGTCTTGCCGCTGCCGGCGCCCGCCAGGACGAGGCAAGGGCCGTCCAGGTAGAGCGTCGCCTCCCGCTGCGCGGGATTCATGCCGTGGCCAATCGGTTCGCTTGCGGACATTGGAGATTCAGGTCGTCATGCGTCGCGGCGGCCGTGCCAGCGCAGCCGGCAAGCAAGGGGCCTGCCGCTGCCCGTCAATGGGCCGGAAAAACGCGAGAAAAAGGGGACGGGCGCAGCCGCCGCAGCGGGTCTGCCGCGCCGGTGCGATAGAGGAAGACGATCATAGAACAATCGGGTCGATGACGCACCGGCGGGTTGCCGAAGGGACAGATCCGCGCGCCATCGCACGGGGCAATCGCCCGTCAGATTTCCAGCGGATCGACTTCCAGTTGCCAGCGCACGCGCGCCTCGTTGGCCAGGTAAGGCAAATGGTGCGACCACGACGCAAGAAACGCCTGCAGGGCGGGCCGGCTGCTGCTTTCGGCCAGCAACTGGGCGCGCTCGATGTTGGCCACGCGCACCACGCGCAGCGGCACGGGGTCGTACAGCATGATCGCGTCCATGCCCGGAAAATCGGCCGCCCATTCGCCTTCGGGCAGCACGCGGGCCTGCTCCAGAAACGCCTGGGCCACCTTGAGTTCGCGGGCCTCGGCGGTCAGCAGCGCCTGGTAGACGTAAGGGGGCAAGCCGGTGCTTTCGCGCTCGTGCAGCGCGTGGCGCGCAAACCCCGCGTAGTCGTGGCGCAGCAAGGCCTGGTACACGGGCTGCTCGGGATAACCGGTCTGGATCAGCACTTCGCCATTGCCCTGATGACGGCCCGCGCGGCCGGCCACCTGCATCAGCTGCGCGAACAGGCGCTCGGGCGCGCGGAAATCGTGGGCGAACAGCATGGAGTCCGCATTCAGCACGCCGACCAGCCCCAGCCGCGCAAAGTCGTGGCCCTTGGCCACCATCTGCGTTCCGACCAGGATGTCGACCTCGCCCGCATGCACGGACGCGAACAGCGCTTCGGCGCTGCCCTTCTTGCGCGTGCTGTCGGCGTCGATGCGCAGGATGCGCGCCTCGGGAAAGAGTTCGGCCAGGTGTTCCTCGACCCGCTGCGTGCCGCGGCCCATGGGCGCCAGATCCTGATCGCCGCACTCGGGGCAGGCTCGCGGCACGGGGGCCTGGTAGCCGCAGTGATGGCACTGCAGGCGATGGCCGCGAAAGTCCGTGCGATGCAGCACGGTAAAGGCCGTGCAGCGCGGGCAGTTGCTGACCCATGCGCACGATTGGCAATGCAGCACGGGCGAATAACCGCGCCGGTTCAGGAAGATCAGCACCTGCTCCTTGCGCTCGAGCCGCTGGCCGATGACTTCAAGCAGCTGGGGCGACAGCCCTTGCTTCATCTGCAGCCGGCGCGTGTCCACCAGGCGGATCTTGGGCAGCTCGTTGGACCGAGCGCGGCCGGGTAGCGTCAGGCGCAGGTAACGCCCGCGCTCGGCGTGCTGCCAGGTTTCCAGCGACGGCGTGGCCGAGCCCAGCACCACCGGAATGTTCAGGTCGTGCGCGCGCCACACGGCAAGGTCGCGCGCCGAATAGCGCAGTCCGTCCTGCTGCTTGTAGGACGAATCGTGCTCTTCGTCGACCACGATCAGCCCCAGCTCTGTCAGCGGCGCGAAGATCGACATGCGCGTGCCCAGCAGCATGCGCGCCTGTCCGCGCTGGGCGCGGGTCCACGCCTGCAGCCGCTCGCCGTCGGACAAGCCGCTGTGCATCACCGCCAGCCCCTCGGGCCCGACCAGCGCTTCAAGGCGCGCCCGCAGCGCGGCCTCGAGCTGCGGCGTCAGATTGATTTCCGGGACCAGCAGCAGCACCTGCCGCCCTGCCGCCAGGACCTTTTCGGCGGCGCGCAGATAGACCTCGGTCTTGCCGCTGCCCGTCACGCCATGCAGCAGCACCGGCTTGAAACCGCCGAGCGCCGCGATGGCCTGTACCGCCGCCTCCTGGGCCTCGTTCAGCGCCGGCGGCTGGTCGGGCGTGGCTGGCGCGCGCACGGCCTTGCGCTTGCGCGCATCCATGCGCGCCACGGGCCCTTCCCCGGAACGCTTGCCCTGGTAGGACGTGGGCTTGCGCAGTGGCGGCGGCAGCGTGGGCAGCATCACCTCGCCCAGGGGCCGCTGATAGTAGTCCGCGGCAAAGCGCGCCATGCGCAACCAGGCCTCGTCAAACGGCGGCAGATCATCCAGCACCGCCTCGATCGGCCGTATCTGCTTGGGCTCGAAAGAAGGCTCGGCGGGGTTGTCGACCACCACGCCGATCATCTTGCGCCGGCCGAACGGGACGATCACGCGCAGGCCGGCCGCAATCGGCGCGTCACTGCGGTAATCAAACGGGCCGGGCAAGGGCACGTCCAGCGCCACGCGCACCCAGCACACCGCTGCGGTGTCGGGATTCGCTTGCGCGTCAGGCATGGAGTCTGGGGACATTCATCTACCGAGATAGGACTAGCCGAAAGGATGAGGACCGCTCAGGGCAGCGTTGGCGGATTTTCGCTTGCCCCGGCGCCACTGATCCACCGGAGCCTGTGGATAACTTTGGGGAAAAGGCGAGAGCAACATCAGAAAATGGAATATGGCAAGAATGCACAAACTATTGCATCCCTGTTGATAAGCGATATTTTCCGATATAAAACAGGCACTTGAAGCCGGTTTCCAGATTGTAAGCCAGCTTGGAGAGGGTTTTCCCCGACCCCGGATTTAATGTGCACAAGTCGTCCGCGGGGCCCATCTGCTTCGGCCCTTGGGGCCGAAGCGTTCACTTACTTACGCGTGGAGGGCGCGGCTGTACTGGTGGACTTCATCGACCAATTCAGCTACAGCTTCTGGCGGAGTAAAGCGGGAAATGCCATGGCCCAGATTGAACACGTGGCCGCCCTTGCCCACCGGACCAAACGCGTCCAGCACCCGGCGCGCTTCCGTGCGGATGGCGCTTGCACCGCCAAACAGCGCCATCGGATCCAGGTTGCCCTGGAACGCGACCGAGTCGCCGGTGCGGCGGCGTGCCGCCGCCAGGTCCACGGTCCAGTCCAGGCCCACCGCGTCGCTGCCACAGGCGGCGATGTCTTCAATCCATTGGCCGCCGCCCTTGGTGAAGACGATGACCGGCACGCGCCGGCCTTCATGCTCGCGGGTCAGGCCGGCGACGACCTTCTTCGTGTAGGCCAGCGAGAATTGCTGGAACAGGCCGTCGGCCAGCACCCCGCCCCAGCTGTCGAACAGCATCACAGCCTGAGCGCCAGCGGCGATCTGGCCGTTCAGGTATTGCAGCGTGGCTTCGGCATTGATCTCGAGGATGCGGTGCAGCAGATCGGGACGCGAATACAGCAGGGTCTTGATGAGACGGTAGTCGTCGCTGCCCTTGCCTTCGACCATGTAACAGGCGATGGTCCAGGGGCTGCCGGCAAAGCCGATCAGCGGCACCTTGCCGTCAAGATCGCGCCGGATCGTGCTGACCGCGTCGAACACGTACCGCAGCTTGTCCATGTCGGGCACCGCCAGGCGCGCGACGTCTTCCTCGGTACGGATGGGATGCGCAAAGCGCGGACCCTCGCCCTCGGCGAAGTCCAGGCCGAGGCCCATCGCGTGCGGCACGGTCAGGATGTCCGAAAACAGGATGGCCGCGTCTAGGTCGTAGCGCTCCAGAGGCTGCAGCGTGACTTCCGAGGCATAGTCCGGATTCTGCGCCAGCCCCATGAACGAGCCCGCACGCGCACGCGTCTCGCGGTACTCGGGCAGATAGCGACCCGCCTGGCGCATCAGCCAGATGGGGGTATAGGGCACGGGTTCGCGCATCAGGGCGCGCAAGAACACATCGTTCTTCAAACGGGGAGCAGACACGGCTAACCTCGATGATCGGAAGCCGTGAGTTTACTTCCCCTGGCTGACAAGGCGGGCCGCACGCGCCCTCGCGGCGTTGAGCGGGCGCAATCGGTAGAAGCTGCGGACGTTCAGGCTGTTACGCCTTAGCCCATTTCGTGCAGCCGCGCCGCAGCCTGCGCCGCCTGGCGGTACGGCGCGGCTTCGATTCCGTGTTTACGCATCAGCGCCCAGAAGGCGCGGCGGTGTTTGGCGCATGCGCGTGCAGCCTGCGCCACATTGCCGCCGTGGCGCGACAGCGCGTGACGAATGTATTCGCGTTCGAAGCCATTTACCACCTGCGCCTTTGCCGCCCGGAACGTTTCTTGCGCGCCCCGCCGGTATTGGTGCCGCAAGCTGCTCAAGGCATGCTCGACGATGTCGGCGGGGACTTTGGGACGTGCTGCCCCCGCGCGAGATGCGTGGCGCGAATGTGCCGCGTGCTCGGCGCAGTGCCTGTCCGGGTGCTCACCCAGATAGTTGGCCGGGTGCTCATGGACGCTGCCAGCCGCGCCGGTGCCCGTTAATGCGCCAGTTAATGCGCCCGGTAGTGCGCCCGGTAGTGCGCCCGGTAATGTGCCCGGTAATGTGCCCGGTAGAGTGCCGCGGCGAGCCAGGCGGATCAGCCGCACGCGCAAGCTTTCCACGCACACCGGCTGCGAGATGAAGTCCGCCGCGCCCAGGCTGAGCAGATCCAGAATGGCCGGCGCCTTGACGTCGTGGATGAGCAGCAAGATGGGCGTGGACAACGCGCCACGTGCTTGCTGCAAGGCGATGCGGGACCACGCAAGGGAGTGCGGCGCCACAGGCAGAATGCAGGCGTCATATCTCCGTAGGGACAGCGCCTGCCGAGCCAGGGAATCCGGCGGCGCGGCTTCATGGGCCTGCTGCGCTAGGGACACCGGATGCAGCCGCACGCGCGTCAGCCTGGCCTGATGGCCGGCGATCCAGCCACCCATCGTCGTTTCATGACCGGGCGCCAGCAGCACCCCGCAATCCAGCACGTCTCGCATGCCTTCCTCGTTTGCATCGCAAAACTGAAGGCTACTGTTGCAGACCCGTGCCGACTATTCGTAGTGAACGCATTGCGGTAGCCCGCTACATCATTCAGGTGTCAGACACCATGCAATAAGCAGAAATGAAAAAAGCGGCCCGGGGGCCGCTTTTTTCTTAGCCGGGACAAACCCCGCCACCCCATTTCCGCTTAGTGCCAGCGGCCGCCTTGGCGCCGCGTGAGCGCCGCGATGGCTTGTGCAGCCAGCATGGCGAGCTCGGCTTCGACGACAGCGATGTCAGCCTTGTCCTTGGCGTTGGCCAGGGCCAGTTCGGCCTTCTGGCGCGCTTCCAGGGCGCGGGCTTCGTCGAGGTCGGCGGCACGGATAGCCGTGTCGGCCAGGACCGTCACGCTGCCCGGCTGAACTTCCAGGATACCCCCGGCGACGAAGATGTTTTCCTCGCCTTGGTCGGCACGAACGATCTTGACCGTTCCGGGGCGTATGCGCGAGATCAGCGGGGTGTGGCCGGGCAGAATGCCCAGTTCACCCGACTCGCCAGGCAGAACCACGAACTTCGCCTCGCCGGTGAAGATCGCTTCCTCTGCGCTGACCACAACCACATGCAGGGTAGCCATATCGGTGCCTGATTGCAGGTTCTTGGCCTTCTCGAAGGCCTCGTCGA